>JASHUH010000105.1 GCA_030040115.1 Acidobacteriaceae bacterium
CCGCCTGGGACCACAGCTACCTGCTCCACCTCCTCGGGGTGGAGAATTAAGATGCGTTTGCCCTGGGTTTGCCGCCCCTGCCCGTGACAAGCAGGGAATCGCTACGCTATAAACATCTTTGCGGCGCTTTTTCGGCCGGAGTCCTTCCTGCAGCCGGAAATCCATTGCAAGCTTTTCGATCATTGGTGTGAAGGAGACGTTCCAAGGCTATGCCGACTGCTGTGGTTGGGAAGGGTCTGGAAGGAATTATCGCGGCGAACTCGGGAATCTGTTTCATCGATGGGGAAGCGGGGGTGCTTTCCTACCGGGGCATCGATATCCACGAACTGGCGGACAAATCGAGTTTCGAGGAAACCACCTATCTTCTCTGGAACGGCGTGTTGCCCAACCGCCTGGAATTGCGCGAATTCGAGGCCCAGCTTACATCGGCGCGCGTCCTCGATCAGCGCATGATCGACATGCTGCGCTCCTTTCCCGCTTCGGCCACCCCCATGGAAGTGCTGCGCACGTCGGTTTCGGCGCTGAGCTTTTACGACGCCGACGAAAAAGACAACTCGCATGACGCCAATGTGCGCAAAGCCTACAACCTCACCGCGCAGATCGCCATGATCGTGGCCATCTACGACCGGCTGCGCAAGGGCAAGGAGATTGTTCCGCCGGACCGCTCGCTCTCTCACGCCGCCAATTTTTTGTGGATGCTGAACGGCGTCAAGCCTTCGGAAACCGCCGTCAGGACGATGGACATGTCGCTGGTGCTGCACGCCGAGCACGAGTTCAACGCCTCCACCTTTGCCGCCCGCGTCATCGCCGCCACGCTGGCCGACATTCATTCCTCGATCACCGGCGCCCTCGGCGCGCTCAAAGGGCCGCTGCACGGCGGCGCCAACGAAGGCGTGATGCGCCTGTTGCTCACCATCGACAAGCTGGGCGCCGATCCTATCGAATACGTCAAAGGCATGCTGGCCGCCAAACAGAAAATCTCCGGTTTCGGCCATCGCGTTTACCGCACCGAGGACCCGCGCGCCACCCACCTCCGCCGCATGAGCGAGCAACTGGGCAAGGATGCCGGCCAGCCCAAATGGTACGAGATGTCCCGCGCCATTGAGCTCTACGTCAATAAAGATAAAAAGCTCAACGCCAACGTGGACTTTTACTCTGCTTCCACCTACGCCACGCTGGGCATCGACATCGATCTCTACACGCCCATCTTCGCTGTAAGCCGCATCTCCGGCTGGGCCGCGCACGTCATCGAGCAAATGGACGATAACCGCCTCATCCGCCCCCGCGCGGAGTACGTCGGCCCGGCATACCCGTCGCACTATATTCCCATTGACGAGCGACCGTAAGGCGTCGTCGCGCCAGCAAGGTTGCGGTTCATCGATTCCGGTTTGGCCGAGATGCTCTCGCCCTCAATGGCTCAGCGTCGCTCCGCGCTCGGGCGATTCCGTTGCTGCCGCCAGCGCCCGCTGCACTTTGCTGTGCTTGCGGCTATAGCTGAAATAAATAATCTGGCCGAAGATCAGCCAACTGCCGAAGCCGATCCACGCCGGCGCGTCTAGAGAAAACATCAGCGCCAGCGAAACGATCATGCCGCAGATCGGCGCCAGGGGCACCCATGGCGTGCGGAACGGCCGCCGCACATCCGGCTGCTTTTTCCGCATCACCATCACCCCCAGGCACACAATGGTAAAAGCCAGCAGCGTGCCAAGGCTCACCAGTTCGCCCAGCAGCGTAATGGGCAAAAACGCCGCCAGCGCGGCGGCAAAAGCTCCCACCACCATCGAGGTGATGTAGGGGGTGCAGAAGCGCGGATGCAGCTTGCCCACCCAGTTCCACAACAGGCCGTCGTGCGCCATGGTGTAAAGCACGCGCGACTGCCCCAGCATCATCACCAGCATCACCGAGACCAATCCGGCAATCGCTCCCAGATCGATCAGCAGCACGCCCCACTGCACACCGATAGCGGACGCCCCATCCGCCACCGGCGCCGGAACATTGAGCGTGGTGTACGACTTTACGCCGGTCAGCAAACCCGAAACGAAGATATACAGAATCGTGCAGACAATCAGCGAGCCAAGGATTCCGAAAGGCATATCCTTCTGGGGGTTTCTCGCCTCCTGCGCAGCCGTCGATACGGCGTCGAAGCCGATATACGCAAAGAACACCACCCCTGCCCCGCGCATGATCCCCGACCATCCATACTGGCCGAAGTGCCCGGTATTCTTGGGAATGAACGGATGCCAGTTGGCCAGCATGAGCTGCCAATGGCCAAACGCGAAGGCCATTGCCAGGCCGATGAAGATCAACACCACCGAGACCTTGATCATCACCGCGGCGCTGTTGAAGTTCGCCGACTCGCGCACGCCCACGACGAGAATGATGGTGATGACCACCAGGGCGGCCAGCGCAAAGATGTCCACTTGCGCCGAGTAGGGATGACCGAACAACGAAAGAGCGAGATGGGGCGTCGGGTTAAACGGAAGCTTGACGCCGAAAAACCCCACCAGGCTGCTCACAAAACCGCTCCAGCCCACGGCTACGGTCGCCGCCCCAAAGGCGTACTCCAGCACCAGCGCCCATCCGATAATCCACGCCACCAGTTCGCCCATGGTTGCGTAGCCGTAGGTGTAGGCGCTGCCCGCAATGGGCATCATCGCGGCGAACTCCGCATAACACAGCCCGGCGAAGACGCACCCCGTGCCTGCGATGATGTACGAGACCACAATGGCCGGCCCGGCGAACTGCGCCGCCGCTGTCCCCGTGAGTACAAAAATGCCCGCCCCGATAATGGCGCCGATACCCAGCGTGACTAGGTTGATGGGCCCCAGCGCCCGCTTCAACGTGTGCTCGCCCGATCCCTCCGCCTCCGCCAGAATGGTGCTGATTGGCTTGGTCGCAAATAGCTTGGCGCCCATGCATTCTCCTCCGCTTCAATTTGCGCTGCAGCGTTCGCCTGACGCCAGCCGCGTTTGCAACTCTTTTCTTTCCCTGGATCGGCTACCAATGATCGACAATGTTCTCGGTCAACAGTGATTTGACCGGCCGCAGGCTGCCCGCTCTAACCGGTTAAGCGCTCGTCTCCGGCTCCGCGATTGCGGCTCTTGCCGGCCGGCGCGACCAGAAGAGATAGACGGGGATGACGAGCAAAACCAGCACCAGGCCCGGCCATGTGTACTGCGGCTTGTATCGCAATAATACGATACAAATCCACGCCGCCATGACGATGTAAATCGCCGGCAACATCGGATAGCCAAAGGCCTTGTACGGTCGCGGCGCATCCGGCCGCTTGCGCCGCAACACGAAGAGGCTTGAGATAGTCAGAATGTAGAAAATCAATTCCGCGAAAATGATGTAGTCGAGCAATTGGCTGTAAGAGCCCGAAACGCACAGCAGCACTGTCCACACCGCCTGCACAATCAGTCCAGCCACCGGCGTTTTGTACTCCGGATGCAGCTTACCCACGGATTGGAAGAACAGTCCGTCGCGGCTCATCGCGTAATAGACGCGCGCGCCGGCCAGGGTCATTCCATTGGCGCAACCGAAGGTGGAAATCAGAATCGCCGCCGCCATCAGCGCCGCGCCGCCCACGGGAAGCGCCTGGCCCAAAACCGCCGTAGCCACGCGATCCGCCGAGGCGTACTGGATGCCGCGCGCGAGCGCTGTCGCCCCGTTCGCTTCGCCATGGAGCGGCAGCACCACCAGATAGGCCAACGAAACGAAAAAATACACCGTGATCACGAACCCCGTGCCCAGCACAAGCGAGAGGGGCAAATTCCGCCGTGGGTTCTTCACCTCGCCGGCCGTAAATGTAATGTTGTTCCACGCATCGGCCGAAAACAGCGAGCCCACCTGCACCACGGCTAAAATCACCAGCAAATTCACCCACGCAATCGGCCCGCCCACACCCACCTGAACGGGGTGCAACGACGTCCAGCCGGCGTTCCTCCAAAACTGGCTCAAGCCGTGGCCAAAATTTGCTTGCCACGCGGTCGCATTCACGCCCATGGTAAACGCCACCAGGATCAGCGCCGCCAGCGCGAACGCCTTGGCCGAAGTAAAAATGTTCTGGATCAAGGCGCCCAGCTTGACTCCGAAGATATTCGCGATGGCAAGCAAGACCACAATTGCAATGCCGGCCAGGTTGGCCGTGTTCACGCCGATCTCCATGTTGCCCAATACCATGGGCCCGACCCGCCATGCCGGCACGTGCGCGATGTGCCAGATCCAGTTGGTCGCCGAAACAGAAGGGAAGAAGATGCCGAGAAACTTGCCGAAGGCCACGCACACGGCAGCGATGGTCCCCGTCTGGATGACCAGAAACAGCGTCCAGCCAAACAAAAATCCCCACAGCGGCCCCAGCGCCTCGCGCAGGTAAACATAT
>JASHUH010000106.1 GCA_030040115.1 Acidobacteriaceae bacterium
ATGGCTGGGTGGTGATCGCAGCCGGGAATCCAGCATCGGAACGGGGTGTCCACTTCTCGATGCCGCGTCCACTGCGGAACCGCTTTGTTCATCTCGACCTCGAACCTGAGTTCATCGACTGGTGCAAATGGGCCGTAAAAGCGGGCATTCGTCCCGAAATCATTGCTTTCCTGCGGTTCAAGCCGGCACTCCTCCACGACCCCGATGCAACCTCTGACGTGAATGCCTGGCCGACTCCCCGCTCTTGGGAGATGGCTTCGAACGTTCTCACTGGCTTTGGCCGCCGGCAGCAGAGCGGCTTCTTTGCGGGCACCACCGAGATCGAAGCGCAACTGCTGGAGGGAACGATCGGAGAGGCGGCAACCACAGAACTCGTCGCCTTTCTGCGTCTCTTCCGCCAGTTGCCGTCAATCGACGAGATTTTGCTCAATCCCGATGCGGCCCCGCTTCCCGATGAGCCTTCGGCGAGGATTGCGATCGCTACTGCTCTCGGGCGCGCGCTGACCGACGATTCGATCCCGAAGGGGATCCGGTATCTCGACCGGATGCCGACCGAGATGCGCGTCCTTGCCATGCGCGATGCTGCGGCCCGCGATCGGGCCATTACCCACACGCCGGAGTTCATCCGCTTTGGCGAAGACCATGCGGAGTTATGTTGCGGTTGAAGTTATGTTGTGTAGGAGGCGACCACAAGCTCTCCTATTGGTCTGGTGGCATTTTGCTCGCAACATAACTGAACTCGATACTTGGAGAATCACCGCTTTAAAAGGAGATTCACCATGTTCGAGAGAATTCTGTTCCGTCGATCTGATCTCAGTCGCCACCGCAACGGCCCATATGCAAAAGAACGAGAACGCTATCTGACGTTGCTGATGGAAGAAGGCCGTGCCCTGCCAACCTTGAGACAAATTGCAAATCTGCTCTACCACATGGCAGAGCAACTTCCGCTCAATCTCCCATCAGTCACGCCTACCCAAATTGAAGCTGCTGCCCGGCAGTGGAGCGCCGCCCTTGTTCGCTGCCGTAGCAGTCGGCACCGCATGGAAACAAAGTTTGTATTTCACGCGACGAACTGGCTGCGCATGTTGGGACGTTTACAGAAACCGGTGTCCCAGCTTCCGTTCACCACTGAGCTGGAGGCGTTCCTTCATTTCGAACAACAAGAGCACGGCCTAGCAGATGCTTCCTTGATGATGCATATGACGCACTTGCGCCCATTCCTCAACTGGGCAGCAGACCACGTAAAGACACTGCGCAAGATAACTCCGGAGGATATATCTCGCTACTTTACCTGGCAGGCCGCGCAGCGGCCATGGAAGCGGACAACCATTTCTATTCATGTCAAGGCACTGCGCAACTTCTTTCGTTTTGCTCAATCGATGAATTGGTGTGTTCCAGGCCTTGCCAACACCATCGATGCACCGCGTATTTATAAATTCGAACGGCTACCACGAGGACCGCTCTGGAGTGATGTGCAGCGTCTTCTAGATGTGTCTTCCGGTGACACTCCGAGCGATGTTCGCGATCACGCCATGTTATTGCTGCTGGCAGTTTATGGGCTTCGTAGCAGTGAAGTGCGCCATCTCTGTCTGGGCGACATTGACTGGGAACAGGAAGTGATTCATGTTCGCCGCACCAAGCAGCGCAAAACTCAATACTATCCTTTGCTGCGCAACGTGGGAGATGCAATCCTGCGGTACCTTCGCGAAGTGCGTCCACGATGTTCGTATCGTGAGGTGTTCGTCACACGAATTCAGCCGTTTCGACCGTTAACGGCAACCTGTCTCGGAATAATGGTACGTAATCGTTTATTCCAGCTGGGACTCACACTACCATGCTACGGGCCCCATGCTCTTCGGCATTCCTGCGCCACCCATTTGTTGGCAGAGAGATTCACACTCAAGGATATTGCCGAACATCTCGGCCACCTCTCCTTGGAATCTACACAGATATATGCCAAGACCAACCTGGCCGCGTTGCAAGAAGTTGGTCAGCTCGATTTAAGTCGCCTGGTTACCCATACCGAGCACAGTGCTCATCTTGCCACGCCGATCTATCCCAGAGGCAGCGTCGAAGCGCTTCAGTCCGTAGCTGCGATCAGCCTTGGAGGACTGCTATGACACTGTCACGGGTCGTTGAGTCCTATATTGCATATAAGCGTTCTCTCGGAAAGGACTTCAAGTCAAAGGCTGCCAACCTGCGTGCCTTTGTGAAGAGCGTAGGCGACGGCGATATAAGGCGAGTAAACCCATCTTCTGTTCGACGGTTCCTGGACGGCAGGGGTCCGGTGACCGCTAGCTGGATTTACAAGTATCAGACTCTGGCAACGTTCTACCGTTATGCACAGGCCCATCGTTACGTTCAAAACATCCCTCTACCACGCAGCAAGCCGCAATCACCGGAGAAGTTTCAACCCTACATCTACACCAACGACGATATGCGCAAGCTCATTGATGCTGCCGACTCGCGGCATCGATCCACGTGGTTTCTTACACCCAATACCATCCGTACGCTCTTGTTGTTACTTTATGGAACCGGCCTTCGGATCAGTGAAGCGTTGCGGTTGAATATTGAGGATTTTGATCGCAATTCTGGTGTCCTCACTATTCGAGAGACCAAGTTCTTTAAGAACCGCCTCGTTCCCGTCGGACCTGACTTGCGGCGCATCTTAGAAGCCTATATCGATCAGCAGTGGCCATCGGTCCATCACACAGAGAACACACCACTGCTGGGAACAGTAAAGCTTCAGAGAATCACTCGCAATACTGCCGAAGAGGTTTTCAAGAAGCTGCGCGAAGAAGCCGTAGTCCATCGTTCCGGGAAGGCAAGATACCAGCCGCGGCTTCATGATTTTCGTCACAGCTTTGCCCTGGTACGGATCGTTACGTGGTATCGAGAAGGC
>JASHUH010000107.1 GCA_030040115.1 Acidobacteriaceae bacterium
TTACAAGACCCAGGAGAACATGCGTGGCGAGCTGAACAAGGAGACCGGCGAAATCACGGCCTACATCTACAAGACCGTCGTCGCCGACGAGGACCAGATCGAAGATCCCGTGAATCAGATCACCCTTGCCGAAGCCAATGAACTGGCGCCCGGCGTCGAGGTGGGTAGCGAAATCCGCATGTACCGCGACACCAGCCCCTTGGGCCGCATCGCCGCCCAGTTGGCTAAGCAGATCATTTTCCAGAAGGTCCGCGAAGCCGAGCGCGACACCGTTTTCCAGGAGTACGCGCACCGCGAAAAAGAAGTGCTCAACGCCACCGTCAAACGCATCGAAGGCCAGGACGTCATCTTCGACCTGGGCAAGGCTGAGGCCCGCTGCCCTAAGCGCGAGCAGTCCCGTCTCGAGCAGTTCACTGTCGGCGAGCGCGTGCGCGTGGTGCTGCTCAAAGTGGATCGCGCCGCCAAGGGCCCGCAGGTCATCGTCAGCCGCGCCGCGCCGGAACTCGTGCAAAACCTCTTCCAGTCCGAGGTTCCTGAAATCTACGACAGCACGGTCGTCATCAAGGCCATCGCGCGCGAGGCCGGCGAGCGCACCAAGATCGCCGTGCAATCCCGCGACAAGGACGTGGACCCCGTGGGCGCCTGCGTGGGCATGAAAGGCATGCGCGTGCAGTCCATCATTCGCGAGCTGCGGGGGGAAAAAATCGATATCATCGAGTACTCCGACGAAATCACCACTTTCGCCGAAAAGGCCCTGCAGCCGGCCAAGGTCAGCCGCGTTTCCATCACCGACCTTACTGAAAAGCAACTTGAAGTCATCGTCGATGACACGCAGCTTTCCCTCGCTATCGGCAAAAAAGGCCAGAACGTGCGTCTCGCCGCCAAGCTCCTGGGTTGGAAAATCGATATCAAGAGCGAGGAAGAAAAGCGCCAGGAGGTCGAACAGCAGATGCAGGCGCTCGCCGGCGGTCCCGCCACGCCCATCGAGCAGGTCACCGAACTCGGCGAAAGCATCATCCAGAAGCTGGTTGCCGCCGGCGTCACCACCGTCGAGGCTCTCGCCGACATGACTCCCGAGCAACTCGAGGAGATTCCCGGCATCGGCGAGAAGACCCTCGAAAAAATCAGCATCGCCGTCCGCCACTACTTCGGTCACTTTGAGGAAGGCGAGGAAGACCGGCCTTCCGCTCCCACTGAAGAGGCTGTCGACGAACCGGCCGCGCTCACTGCCGCCGCCGACACCGAGACGCCGCCGTCGGGTGCATCTGAAATCGAAACACCCACGCCCGCCGAAGCCACTGCCGAGGCCGAACTCGAAAATGCCGAGGATGTACTGGGTGAGGCTGAGAGCGTGCGCGCCGCCCAGGCGGAAGACGACCTTGCCGCCGCCAGTGAGCGTATGGAAAGTTTGGCGGAAGACGAGACTGAGAACCAGAACCTCACCGCGGCCGAATTGGCGGTTGAGAATGTTCCGCCGGCCGACGAAGCCCTACTGCCGGATTTGGAAGCGGAAGAGCCGGGAGCCGGCGCGAACGACGAAGAAAAGGGGGGCCGGTGAGTCACGGCGCGCGCCATGCTCCGCTTTCACCGGACCATTCGAGCAACACCATCAACAGCAGCCATTGCCACGGAGTAGCTATGAGCGACTAAGGGCTTTGGAGAGCAGGAATCGAAAAGAGGCGGATGAGTAAGGTTCGTATCAACGATCTTGCGCGCGAGTTGGAAATCAAACCTCGCGCAATTATCGAAATTCTTCCCGAACTCGGCGTCGCCGGAGTCAAGACCCACTCCAGCTCGCTCGAAGCCGAGGAGGCGGAGAAAGTGCGCGCTCATTTCCAGCGCGACGCGCAGCCCTCCGTCCATTTGAGCGCCGGTTCCGCGCGCTCTGCGCAGGCGATCACGCCCAAAATCGATCTGTCGCACATCTCCAAACCGGGCGACGTGATGAAGGCGATTCTGGCCAAGAAAAAAGAAGAGGAAGAGGAAGCGCGCCAGGCGCGGCTCGCCTCCCGGCCATCGCCGCCGCCATTACCCCCTGCCCAGCCCATTCAACGGGCCGCCGCCCCAGCCACCGCGGTTGCTCCTCCTGCCCCGCCGCGTCCCGCCGCGCCCGCGCGTCCCGAGCCCCGGAAAATCGTTCCTCAGCCCCGTTCCGCGCCGCCCATCGTTGCTGCTCCTTCTACGCCCGCCATCGCCTCGCGTCCCCCAGCCCATCCGGTGGTGGCGAAGGCGCCTGCGGCGGTTGCTGCAGCCCCGCGCCCGGTGGTCGCGGTTTCTCGGCCGGCCACCGTAGTGGTTAAGCCGACCGTAATCCCGGCGCCCACACGCGAAGAGCAGCCCCGGGCTTCGGAAACACCAGCGGTTGCGGTCAGGCCGCCCGCCGTCGCCGCCGCCGCCACGCCAATCCCCGTTGCCGCTCCACCGGCTCCGCAGCCGTTCCCTTCCGCCGAGCCTGCGTCTGTCGCTGAAATCTCCGAGCCCACTCCGGTCGCCGTCGCCACTGAGCCTATGGCGATGACTGCGCCGCCGGTCGCGGAAGCTCATGTCCCTGCCGCCAGCGCCTCGTCCGCTGCGGTCGAATCTGTGCCGGCTCCACGCCCGCACCCGCATCCGGCTCCGCCCGCGCGTCGCATGGTGATGCCGCAAACCGGTCCGCGTCCGGTCTATAAAGCCTCCATCGTTCCCCCGCCGCCTCCCGCCGCCCAGGCTTCTGGCGCCGGCATTCAGCGCGGAAAACCAATCTTCGATCGCAGGCCTGCAGGCGCTCCTGGAGCGGGTCAGCGCGTCGCAGGCGCTCCCGGCCAGACTCTCGGCGGACCGCGGCCCAAGCACCCCACACGCTCCATCCCGGGAGGATTCGCCGCAGGCGCTTCGGCGGTTCCCGGCGGGCGTCCCGGTTTTGGCGGGCGTCCTGGCTTTGGCGCACCCCGTCCCGGCTTTGGCGGTCCGCGCGTCGGTCCCGGCGGCGCGCCGCCGCCCACTGAGGCGCCTCGTCCGCAGCGCGCCTCTTCGCGTGGCCGGGGCAGAGGCCAGCAGCAGTATCCAAAAACCAAGGAAGGCCCGATGAAGGGCTTCGTGCCCCCGCCGCGCTATAGTGGCGTGCCCTACTCCACGGAGCCTTTGCCCATCACCCGCGAAATCACCGTTACTGAAGGCATCAGCGTCAAGGACCTCGCCGAAAAGCTCGAAGTCCGCGCCAAGGACCTCATCGCCACACTGCTCATGCGCGGCGTCTTCGTCACCGTCAATCAGTCCCTCGACGCGGAAATGGTCAAAGACGTCGCCGCTAAATTCGGCGCCGCCGCCAACGTCATCAGCTACGAGGAAGAGCTCGAAAACCAGGCCATCGAAGAAGTTCTCGACGTCGAAAACACCGACGTCGTCGAAACGCCCCGCGCCCCGGTGGTCACCGTCATGGGCCACGTCGATCACGGCAAGACTTCGCTCCTCGACGCCATCCGCGAAACCGATGTCGCCGCCGGCGAAGCCGGGGGCATCACCCAGCACATTGGCGCCTACAAAGTGAAATTCGCCAAGGAGGGCTCGCCCGCCTCCGGCCGCGAAATCGTCTTCCTCGACACTCCCGGCCACGAAGCGTTCACCCGCATGCGCGCCCGCGGCGCCAAAGTCACCGACATCGTGGTCATCGTCGTTGCCGCCGACGATGGCGTGATGCCGCAGACCATCGAGGCCATCGACCACGCCAAGGCCGCCGACGTCCCCATCATCGTCGCCGTCAATAAAATCGATAAGCCCGAAGCCAACCCCGAGCGGGTCAAAAAACAGCTTGCCGACCGCGGCCTCATCCCCGAGGAGTGGGCGGGCGGCTCCGAAGGCACGGTTTTCGTCGAGGTCTCCGCCAAAAAGCGCATCCACCTCGATCTGCTCCTCGAAATGATTTGCCTGGTCTCCGACATCAAGGCCCCCAAGGCCACACCCGGCCGCAAAGCCGTGGGCTCCGTCCTCGAGGCCAAGCTCGACCGCGGCCGCGGTGCCGTCGCCACCGTCCTCGTCCAGGACGGCACTCTGCGCTCCAACGACAGCTACATCGTCGGCAACACCTTCGGCAAAGTCCGCGCCTTGTTCGACGATCGCGGCCGCTCGCTCGAAGAAGCCGGACCCTCCACGCCCGTCGAAGTCCTCGGCCTCGAATCCCTCCCCGACGCCGGCGACACTTTCCTCGTGGTCGCCGACCGCGACAAAGCCAAGTCCATCGCCCAGTACCGCAAGATGAAGGAGCGCGAAGCCCAGCTCGCCAAGAGCTCCCGCGTCTCTCTCGAAGGCCTCGCTGAGCAAATTCGCCAGGCCGGCGTCAAAGATCTGCCCCTCATCATCAAGGGCGACGTTACCGGCTCCGTCGAAGTCCTCGCCGACTCCCTCGCCCGCATGTCCACGGAGAAGGTGCGCATCAAGGTCATCCACTCCGGCGTCGGCTCCATTACCGAAAGCGACGTCCTCCTCGCCACCGCCTCCAACGCCATCATCATCGGCTTCAACGTTCGCCCCGAGCGCAAGGCCGCCGAGCTCGCCCAGCAGGAGAACGTCGATATCCGTCTGCACTCCATCATTTATGAGCTGCAGGATGAGATTCATCTCGCCATGATGGGTCTGCTCGAACCCGCCTTCAAGGAGAACTACCTCGGCCGCGCCGAAGTCCTCAACGTCTTCAAGATTCCCAAGGTGGGCTCCATCGCCGGCTGCCGCGTCCAGGACGGCGTCATTCGCCGCGACGCCGAAGTCAAAATCCTCCGCGATGGCGAGCAGGTCTTCAAAGGCAAGATCGCCTCCCTCAAGCGCTTCAAAGACGACGCCCGCGAAGTCACCAACGGCATGGAGTGCGGCGTCGGCGTCGCTAACTTCACCGACTTCAAAGAAGGCGACGTCCTCGAAGCCTTTACCACCGAGAAACTCGCCGCCGATCTCGGCGCCCTCACCTCCGCCAAAGCCTGATCCTCTCTCCAACCCGCAAAAATGGCCCGCGCCTCACTCCGAGACGCGGGCCATGACCTGAGATATTGCCAGGAGCCTGAAAAGGAACTTGCGATGGTCACTCGATGCGGAGCACGCGCATCGGCTCCACCGAAGCAGCGCGCCGGGCGGGCAAAAAGCAGGCTAAAACTGCGGTAATCAGCAGAACGGCGGCGACGCTGCCGAACGCGGAAAAATCCAATGCGCCTACGCCAAACAGCAGGCTTTGCATCGCGCGGCCCACAAAGTAAGCCCCAATGAGACCGATTCCCGTTCCGATGGCGGCGAGGATCACGCCATCACGAACCACGAGAGCCACCACGCGGTTGCGTGTTGCTCCCAGCGCCATGCGAAGGGCAATCTCGTGTGCGCGCTGCGCCACGGAAAACGACATCACGCCGTAAATGCCGAGCGCGGCGAGGAACAGCGCAATGGCGGCGAAACAACTGAAGAGCACCAGCGTGAACCGCTCGTTGGCCATCGTTTCGTCGCGTACTGCGTCCATGGTCAACGGATTCGCCAGGGCCACCGTGGGATCGACCTCATGCACCGCGGTGGCAACGCTGGCCAGCATGGTCGCAGGGTCCTCGGCAGTGCGCACGCCGAACTCCGCCGTCGGCCAGGGGCTTTGCATAAAGGGGACCAGCATTTCCGGCTGTTGCCGGCGCTGATCGGCGGCATGCACGTTGTGATACGTTCCCACGATCTGCCACGCAATGGCCGGCCCTAACTTTGTCACGCCAGGAATGATCTGCTCGACATCCACGCGCGCCAGCAACGGGTTCTTGCCTTTCAGGTACATCTTGATGAAGTCCTGATTGACCATCGCCACCGGGATGCTGCCGGCCGTGTCCTGGCCGGTAAATGCGCGTCCCGTTTCGATCTGAATGCCAAAGGTTCCAAAATAGTCCGGCGTGACCATGCCGAAGAACGTGTTGGGCCGCTTGGAGCGGTCGGCGTACGTGGGCCCTCCTTCCAACGTAAAGGGCATGCCGAAGCCGGCGCCATAGAGCGGCATGCCGGTCATGGCCGCAGCATGAGTCACCCCGGGCACGGCGTCAATGTGGGCCAGGATGTCGCGGTAATACGCAGTGATAGTCTTCGGGTCCTTTGGCCGTGAATCCGGCACGGGCAGAAAAAAGGTGAGCACATGATCCGTTCTCACGCCCAGGTCCACGTGCGTCAGGTTCCAGAAGCTGTGGATGGTAAGGCCGGCGCCCGCAAGCAGCGCCAGGGCCAGCGCGGTTTCGCCCACCACGAGAATGCGCCCGAGGCGATGCTTGCCCGCGCTCGTGCCGGTGCGGCCGCCCTCTTTCAGCGTCTCGCCGGGATCGAGCCGCGATGCCAACCAGGCTGGAGCACAACCAGCCAGCAGTCCAGCCAAAGTGGCCGCCGCCAAGGTGAAAAGCAGGACGGGAATGTTAAGGCGCAGATCGGCTTGGCTGGACAGCATGTCCTGCGGCATGGCGGCAATTAACCCCTGGAGCATGGCGTAGCCAAAACCCACGCCCAGGGCGCCGCCGGCAACGGCCAGCAACAAACTCTCGGTGAGCAGTTGGGTAAAGATGGTCCTGCGCGACGCACCCAGCGCGCTGCGCACCGCCATCTCTTTCTGGCGCGCGATGCCGCGCGCCAGCAGCAGATTGGCGACATTCACGCAGGCGATCAAAAGTACAAATCCCACCGCGCCCAGCAACAGCCAGAGCATTTCGATTCGATCTTTCGGCATGCGGTCATTCTTGAACGCATCGACGTATGCGCCCCAACCCTCATCGCTCTTCGGGTACATCTGCGCAATGTGGGCGGCGACCGCGTCCATATTCTGCTGCGCCTGCGGGATGGTGACGCCGGGCTTGAGGCGGCCGATCACCAGGAGCCAGTGAAAGTCGTGATTGAGCTGGTCCGGCGTGAAGACCAGAGGCGCCGTGAGTTGAAATCGCTCGCGGTCGAAGAACCCAGGCTGCTGCACGCCGACCACGGTATATGGCTCATCGTTCAAACGCAGAGTCGTGCCGATGATGTGGCGATTGGCCCCGAGCCTCTCCCATAATTTGTGGGTAAGGATCACCACGTGGTTGCGGCCGGCCACTCCCTCTTCGGGCAGAAAATATCGGCCCATAAACAGCGGCTGGCCCAGCATGCGCAGCATCCCGGGACTCTCGAGGTTGGCCGCGACGAATTCCGGCCGGTCTTTGGTGGCCAGGTTAAAGTCTTGGCCCGACAAAGCGCAGAGGTCCTGGAACACGGCGCTCTGCTGCTTCCAGTCGATATAGTCTCCCGCGGCCACCACATTGTGGAAGTTCTGAATCTTCGACCAGACCATCACGAGCTGTTCCGCGTGGGGAAACGGCAAGGGGGCCAGCAGCGTCGCATAATCCATGGTGAAGATGGCCGTGTTGGCGCCAATGCCCAGCGCCAGAGTCAGCAGGACAGTCACGGTCATGCCGGGGTTCCGGGCCAACATGCGGATGCTGATCCGGAGGTTCTGAGGCAAAGTTGGCATGGTGATCCCTGTGCAAGGTGCTGCAGATCTGCAAACGGCGCCTTAAAAATACGAATCGATCGAAGTGACGCTCTATTGAGTCGAAAGTCACCCGGGGCCGACGCCGATCCCCTGCAAACCGGTCTTCGACCGATGGATGCGAATGTGCTCCGGCTCGAATTGAGTAGCCTGGGGCTATGGTAATCCCACCCACAAGATTTCGTGGCCCCAGTCCAGCCAAACTCCTGAAAGGCGATGCGCGCACACCCGCACGGGCGGTAGATGCCTATCCCGTCGAGCAGAGGAGAGTGCGCGACGGAAATCCAAAAAATACTTCCGCAATTTCCCGATTATTTCGCACCGTTCGTCATAATAGGAACTATTCAAGCCGAAAAAGGGCGCGTTCTCACCGGAAATCGGTCTTACGATTTCCCGGGAATCCCTTTCGGAAGCAAAACGCGCCCTTGAATGGCGCCTCGATCAACGTCCCGGATCGCGTGCCGACTGGGGACAGACGGTTTGCCGCCTATAAACATGGCCTTTGGCCGAACGCCTGCGGAGGACGCGGACACTCGATGACGGATCGAAATAATCTTTATCTCAACGCGATCCCTGCCCGGCACTATGCGTAACTCTCGTCAAGCTCAACAGCTCGTGGGAAAAGGATGTTGTTTTCGAGATGGACGTGTTGATGCAGATCCTTCTCGAACTCTGCGAGCGCCTGGTAAAAGCCCCGATAGGTGGGACAGGCCCATTCCGGCGGTGTGAATTCATCGCTCAGCAAGCGGATTTGGGCCATGGCTTCGCCGGCGGCCTCGTGTTCGGCAATCATCATGCGGATGGGATTGCGCACAGCGCCGAAGCAGCCGAGTGGACGTGGACCGCAAGCGGCGAGATTCCGTTCGAGATTGGTGATGTAGAGAAAGAGCACCATCTCCTCTTTCGCGAGATGCTGGAGGAGATCCGGACCGAGCGATTGAATGAGCTGCTGAATCTGCCCCAACTCGGGACGCGTTTTTCCGTGGCGCGACACGACCTTTTGCGCCAGCATTTCAAGGCGCGGCAACTCGGCGCGGACGTAGGCGTGATGCGTGGCTACGATATGGCTGCAGATGGTTTCGAGCGACTCCGCAGCCCAGTTCCGCCCATGTTCGCCGGCGCCAGCAGCGGCCTCTTCAATGGCTTTGAGGACCGTGTCGGGCTCGATGGAGTGCTCTTCGCAAGCTTCGCCGAGCGGCTTACGGCCGCCGCAGCAATAATCGATACCGAACTTCTCGAAGACCCGGATCGAAGCGGGTTGCTCCAGGGCGATGTCGCGGACGGTGGTTTGAGATGTGGCCATGGTGATTCTCCTGCACCCGACTTTACGCAAATGCGATCCTGCACGCTGCGACTAAAGTCACTCGCCGGGGCGGATTCGCTAGAATATTGTCGATGCCTGAACAAGGAAGCATGGTTTCCGCTCTCGGCGCGGCTTCACTTTTCTCGAACCTCTCACCGGAGGAGCTGCGGCTTTTGGGGGCGCACGCGGTGCGCAAAAGCTATGGGCAGGGGGAGTTGCTCTTTTCTGAAGGAGACCCGTGCAAAGGCCTGCACATCATCGTCAGGGGTAAGTTGCGCATTTTCAAGAGTTCCGCCAGCGGTCGCGAGCAGGTGCTGGCGGTCGAGGGTCCAGGCGGATCGGTGGCGGAGTTGCCCGTTTTCGATGGCGCCCCGTATCCGGCATCTGTCAGCGCCGTCGAGGACTCGCAGATTCTGTTCATTTCGCGCAACGATTTTCGCAGCTTCTGTCTCGCTCATCCCGAAGTGGCGTTAAAAATGCTGGCCGTCGTGGGCGCGCGGCTGCGGCGCCTGGTGGGGATTATCGAGGAGCTTTCCTTTGCCACCGTGCGCCAGCGGCTTGCATCCGTGCTCGTGCGTCTCGCCCAAACCGAGGGAAAACGCATGGGCGATGGCATTGAGATTCAGCTTCCGGGCACACACCAGGAGCTTGCGCATCAACTAGGCACGGTGCGCGAGCTGGTTTCGCGCAATCTGATGCGGCTGCAGGCGGAGGGCCTGGTGGAGGTGGAAGCGCGCAACATTACGGTGCTCGACCTGCCGGGGCTGACCGCGATTCTCGACAGTAGCTCGTAACGGTATTTTCGGCGGCGCGCGACTAAAGTCACTGCGTTCGCCTGGGAGGGCTTCTACGCTCGATTCTGTGAGCGGAAAGAAGCAATGGCCACCACACTCATTGAGAATGATGTTGTTTGCAGCGGCATCGCGTCAGTACGCACTGCCCTCGTCGCAGCCGAGCGCCGTAAGAGCCGGTTGTTCCGCCTGTGGATCGCCACCGGCATTTTCTTTATGGTGCTTCCGGGCACGATTTTGGGATTCACAAACCTCCTGCTGATCACGGCGCATCATGGCCTCAACGGACTATCGCCGGCGTGGATTCAGGCGCATGGCCACTCGCAGGTCTTCGGCTGGATCGGCAGCTTCGTACTGGGCATCGGCTTTTATTCGCAACCGCAGACCCGCGCCAACCGCGGCCGGCTGCCCATCACCTGCTGGGTCTTGTGGGCGGCTGGACTCACGCTGCACTGGCTGGCGGGCGCCTACCTGTGGCAATGGCGCGTTACACTGCCACTCTCCGGTGCGCTGGAACTCGCGGCCATCCTTCTGTTTCTTTATGCGGCCAGCCAGCACAAGCTGCCTGAGCAGTCCGGCGAAAAAGCTGCGCCAAAGAATAAAGCGCGTATTGAGCCGTGGATGCAGACGGTGCTGGTAAGTAATGCGGCCCTGTTCCTGGCCATCGCCATTAATTTTGTCATCGAGGTACGGCTGGCTTTGGCGGGGTTGACTCCCGCCAGGCCGCATGGATTCGACCAGCGTTATCTGGTGCTGCTGGGCTGGGGATTTCTGGCACCGCTGGTGTGGGGATTCAGCGCCCGCTGGCTGCCGATCTTCCTCGGGGTAAAGCCGGTGCGCGGCTGGTTGCTTCAGTTAGCCGTTCTTCTCGACGTTCTCGGTGTGGTTCTGGGCATGGCGGGGCTGACATTCGTCGCCACTGTCTTCCTGGCCGCCGCTGCCATTGTGGCCGCAATCGCCATTCGCGTTTTTTCGGCGCCGGAACGACCCGCGAAAACCATTGGAATTCACTCCAGCTTTCCGGCATTTCTGCGTGTTGCCTATGCCTGGTCGATCCTGGCTTCGCTCGTGGGCATCTGGGCCGCGGTAGCCGATGTGCACGGCGGCATCTGGGGCGGATCGCGCCATGCGCTTACCGTGGGCTTTGCGGCCATGATGGTCATGACCGTGGGACCGCGCATCCTGCCGCATTTTGCCGGTGTGCGCAATCTCTGGAGTCCGAGGCTGATGTTCGCGACTCTGGTACTCCTGCTCGGCGGTTGCACCCTGCGCGTCAGCATGGAGCCCCTTGCCTACGAAGGCATCGCGCATTTTGCTTGGAAGCTGCTGCCGATTTCAGGCTGCCTTGAACTCAGCGCGGTGCTCCTCTTCGCGCTTCAACTCATCATGACTTTTGCACGCGGGCGGAGCATCTTTCCCGAGCTTGCATAAGCGAGATCTGGGCACGATTTTCAGGGTAGAGCTGCTCTTCGGCTGGCTCATCGCCGCTGGTCATCGCGCTGGGCGCGGTCTTCAGCGCCTTGGAAGTGGTGCCGCTCACTCTGGTCGGCTATGAAGCGTGGAAGAACATCCGGCTGGTTCGCGGCAACAGCAAGGCTCCCTGGGTCAGCAACTATAAGTGGCCCATCTACTTCTTCGTTGCCGTCGCGTTCTGGAACATGGTCGGCGCCGGAATCTTCGGTTTCCTGATCAACCCGCCCGTGGCGCTCTATTATATGCAGGGTCTCAACCTGACTCCGCTGCATGGGCACACCGCGCTGTTCGGCGTCTACGGCATGCTCGGTCTGGGGCTCACGCTCTTCTGCATGCGCGCGATTCGTCCAGGTGTGCCATGGAAGGAAAGCCCGTTGAAGTGGGCCTTCTGGCTGCTGAACATCGGACTTGGCGCGATGGCGATGCTCAGCCTGTTTCCGATCGGGATTATGCAAACGGTTGCCTCGATCCAGCGGGGCACGTGGTACGCGCGATCTGCAGAATTCCTGCAGACGCCGACGATGCAAACGCTGCGCTGGATGCGCGTTCCTGGCGATGTACTGTTCGCCACCGGCTGCGTGATCCTCGGGCTGTTCGTCGCCGGACTTCTCACCGGCCACTCCTATCAGAAGCTGCAGGACGCCAACCTCCGTGCCGAAGAAAAAGAGAAGAAGCACGTGCTGGTAGCGGGCGATTGAGGCTGGAACAAACGCAAGACTGACGCGGCGTGGCTTCGTTCGGTCCCGCCGTA
>JASHUH010000108.1 GCA_030040115.1 Acidobacteriaceae bacterium
CCCGCTCCCACGCCCAAGCAGGTGTATCGGCAGAATCAGTTCGGCGGGACGCTGGGTGGTCCGATTATCAAGAACCACACCTTTTTTTTCCTAAGCTATGAAGGGATTCGCTCCAATGAGCAGTCTGCCGGGCTGGCGGTGGTTCTGACGCCGGCCGAGGAGAACGGCGACTTTTCGGCTCTACTACCCGGCACCCAGCTGGTAAGCCCGTATACCGGTCAGGCCTACCCGAACAATCAGATACCCGTCGATCCGGTGGCGCAGCAGATCATGGAAAAATACATGCCCTTGCCCAACACCAGCCAAGGCGGCTTCAACTACGCCTATTTCTCGGGCGGCGAGGAGAACGTCAATCAGTATATCGGGCGCATCGATGACACGATCAACGCGAACAACCAGCTTGCGGTTCATTTCATGTACGCAAAGCGAGCCTCGTTTATCTCCGAGGGCAATCCGTACTTCAACGATAATGAGTCTCTGCCGATTTACAACGCCGGTCTGCAGTATGTTCACACCATGTCGCCCAGGCTCATCAATGAACTTCGCCTGGGGATCGATTTCGAGAGCGACAAGCTGTTTACCACTTACGCAAACACCAGCTTCACGGCTGCCTCCATCGGCATCAATGGGTTCGTCCAGCCCAATGGCCAGCCCTGGCCGCCGTCCGAGGAAGGCTTTCCGAATTTAACGAGCAACGAACTGATCGGGGTGGGCAGCGACTATGGAATCGGACTGGATCAGGGCAAAACTTATCAGGCTGTGGATAATATGACCTGGACGCGCGGCACGCACACACTGATCTGGGGTGGAGACATCCGCCATGTTCAGGACAATGCCGACACCAGCAATACGCCTTACGGGGTGATCAATTTTAACGGGTCGGAGACGGCCAACAACGGGCCCAACGCGCCGGCCAACGAAGGCGGTTTCGACGGGGCGGATTTGATGCTGGGGCTTCCGGCCCAGGTCATCACGCCGGAGGGCGATCCACTCACCGAGGCCCGGCAATGGCGCATGTTTTTTTACATACAGCACAACTGGAAGGCGACGCGCAATCTGACCGTGAACACGGGGTTGAACTACTCCTACTGGGCGCCGCCGACGGACGATCTGAACACCTCCGAGACGATGAACTGGTACGTCAATCCTGTGGCGTTGGAGCCCCTCGATGACTTCAGCCCGATATGGCACGTTACGGGCAAGGACTTTGGGCCGCGGGTGGGGTTCGCCTATAGTCTGCCGCATCAGATGGTGGTGCGCGCAGGCTACGGGATCAGTTTCTACGGTGGGCAGTTCGATAACATCAATATCCTGCAGCTCAACCCGCCGGACGACCCGAGCTTTAGTCTGTTCAACGGCAACTGCGGTTACTGCAGCACGCCCAACGCTCCCATTGTCACCCTGCAGAATCCGATCTCGTCGTCGATCACCGCGTCAGTCGCGAATATCGTGTCGCTACCGCCCGGTAACGGCCATCCGGATCTTTATTTGCAAACGTGGAATCTGACCGGCTCGAAGCAGTTCAAGGACAACGTGCTCGATCTTTCCTATGTTGGGGTGAAGGGAACGAAAGAGGACACGTCTCTGCTCAACTGGAATGTCGGTCCGCCACAGCCCCCCGGCGGAAATGTCCAGGCGGATCGCCCCTATCCTGCTTATGGCCAAATGCGCGTGCTCGATTATCATGGAGCCTCGATCTATGAGGGGTTCCTGGTTCACTTTGAACATCGGCTGGCGTACGGCCTCAACCTAACCACGTCGTATACCTTCTCCAGGGACTGGGATAATCAAGGCGGCGGCACGAACCAGGAGCGCAATCAGACCCAGAATCCTTTCCAGAAAGTATGGGCGAACGCGCTGACCGAACAGCGTGAGAACCTGGTGATCGCCGCGGTGTACAACCTTCCCAAACTGAATCATGGAAACGCAGTGGCGCAGCACGCTCTGAATGGATGGGGCGTTAATGCGATCTTCCAGTATTTGTCGGGCGAACCGCAATTCGTCAATCAGGCGGCGGACGGCCAGAATAACGGCAATAACTTCGAGTATCCGGATCTTGTTCCCGGCCAGCCGCATGGCGTTCCCAACCGGTCCATCAATGAGTGGTTCAATACCGCGGAATTCACTGAAGCTGTGGGCCATTACGGGGATGCGCCGCGCAACCCGTCGTGGATCACGGCGCCGGCGGAAGATCCCCTTACGTTCGAGCTTAGCCGGACCTTCGCCATGCCGTTTAATGAACAGCAGAAGCTGAATCTGCAAATCCAGGGCTTCAATGTCCTGAACCACCCCCAGTATGGCGCTCCCAACACTACCCTGGGATCGGGCAGCTTCGGACAGATCACATCGACAGTGCTCGATAACCGGGAGGTGCAACTGGTGGCGAAATATTTCTTCTAGAAATAGAAATCCGATGGCCGTGACCCCGGTCGATGAGGCGGGCGCTTCTGAAGTGCGCGCGCCCCGATCGGAGGTTTCGCGTATGATTCTTAACGAACTTCAACAGCGGAGGCCGAACTCTGCCGGCTTGGTGCGGAGAAACAATAGATGCAAGGAGGAAGAATGACTGGAGCGAGAAGAGCGACTGTCTTTCTGTTGAATCTCGCGATGTGCGGAGCCCTGGGCGCGATGGCGCAAGGCGTGGACTTTCAGGCGATCCAACCGGCAGGGTACAAACCGCTGGGTCTGCCGTTTACCGAGGGCAT
The DNA here is from genome assembly GCA_030040115.1 of Acidobacteriaceae bacterium. Taxonomy (GTDB): domain Bacteria; phylum Acidobacteriota; class Terriglobia; order Terriglobales; family Acidobacteriaceae; genus Telmatobacter. Next base: position 2,706 of record JASHUH010000108.1, read on the forward strand.
TCTTGCAGGCAATACCCTGTATGTCTCCGGGCAGGGCTCAACCGACGCGAATGGCAATCTTCCCGACAGCGTCGAGGAGCAGGCGAAACAGTCGATGCGGAACGTGCGCGCTGTGCTGCAGGGCGCGGGCATGGACTATGACAACGTCGTATGGATGAACGTCTATCTAGCGAGCGCCAGCGATCTCGACGCCCTGAACAAAGCATACTGGGACGAAATCGGACCCAATCCGCCAGCGCGGACGGTTCTGGTGGTGGGCGCGCTGGTGGGCAAGGGGCAAGTTGAAATCAACTGCATCGCCGTGAAGAGCAGCGAGTCCCGGCGCGTCATCTGGCCGAAAGGCTGGCGCCACGGCAAGCACATGGATCCGCCCGGCATCTTGGCCGGCGATATGCTCTATATCTCAGCGCTCAACGGCGCCGACCCAAAGACGGGGAAGATTCCGGATAGCTTTCCCGATGAGGTGCGGCAAGCGCTCGAGAACGTCTCCGCGGTGACGGAGGCGGCCGGCATGAGCATGAAGAACGTGGTGTGGGTCAACCCCTACATGAGCGTGGGCGGACAGTACGGCGCTATGGGCAAGGTGTACAGAACTTTCTTCGAATTCGGGAACACGCCGGGCCGGGGCACGATACAGGTCGTGGCGCTACCGAAGGAAAGCCATGTCGTGTTCAGCGCTATCGCGGGTGCGGATCTGGCGAAAAGGAAAGCCATTCGTCCACGCAACATGCCGCCCAGCCCGACGGCCAGCCCCGGCATTCTGTACGGCGACACCTTATATCTTTCCGCCAAAGACGGATTCATCCCCGGCCAGGGCATGGTCACGCAGGACTTCGACCTGCAGTTGCGCCAATCCTTTCGCAATCTGCTGGACGGGCTTCAGGAAGCGGACATGACCTTCAACGACGTGGTTTTTTCCACCGTCTACCTGCGCAATGCGCAGGATTTCGCCACCATGAACGCCCTTTACAAGACGTTTTTTGGCGATATGCCTCCGACACGGACGACGGTGCAACAGAACGACGATTTTAGTGTGGAGGACGCCGAGCAGATCTCGTTCATCGCTGTCCGCAACGCCCATCCGCCGCAACGGAAGGGACCGGAGTAAAGGCTGGTTTCAGGATGCAACGCAGATCATTTGTAAAATGGCTCAGTGCCCTGCCGCTGCTGGCGCAGGTCGAATTGCAAGAGATGCTGGGGACTGGGTGGGCGCAGACGGCGAAGCTTTCCACCGACAACATCTACACCCGGCTGGGTGTGAAGACGCTGATCAACGGCCGCGGCACCTGGACGTATGTGAGCGCTACGCTGGAGCTGCCGCAGGTGAAGGCGGCGCAGGAAGCCGCCGCCAAGCATTTCGTCAACATCTTCGATTTGCAACATGCGGTCAGCCGGCGCCTGGCCGAGCTGACGGGCGCCGAGTCAGGCATGATCACCTCGGGCGCCGCCGGGGCCATGGCTTCGGGAACCGCGGCGTGCATCGCGGGCAGCGATCCGGAGCGGATCTGGCAGTTGCCGGACACGACCGGCATGAAGAGCGAAGTGGTGATGATGGGCGGGCGGAGCGCGTTTGACAGCGCCATCCGCCTGGCGGGCGGCAAGCTGGTGGTTGCGGAGACGCACGAGCAACTCGCCAACGCGCTCAACAGCAACACGGCGATGATTTACACCACGTCGGATACGGACAGCAGGGAAAAGGAATTCGAGACCCTGGGGAAGGAACTCGCGATTGCCAAGCACGCGGGAGTGCCGCTTTTCATGGATGCGGCTGACGGCGTGCCCCCCATCGACAAACTGCGGAAATTCGCGCAGATGGGGTGCGATCTGTTTACGGTAAGCGGCGGCAAAGGACTGTGCGGCCCGCAATCCAGCGGCGTTTTGCTGGGGCGCAAGGATCTGATCGAAGCGGCGCTCTATAACACCAACCCCTGGGAGGGCGCGGTCTGCCGTCCCATGAAGGTCGGCAAGGAAGAGATTATGGGTTGCCTGGCCGCGGTGGAGGCTTGGTATCAGATGGACTATGGCGCGCTGACCAAGGAGTGGAACGGGCGCGTGGAGCGGATCGCAAAACTGGTCGACACCGTTCCCGGCGTCAGCACATCCATCGAGATTCCCTCCGGCAGCAACTGCTTTCCGACGCTGACGGTGACCTGGGACCAGCAAGCCTGGAACTATACGACCGAGGACTGCGCGCGCGATTTGCTCAATGGCGCGCCGAGCATCGCCGTGGTGACCGACGATAATCCGAGTGGAGTCCTGGCGCGGGTGAAGCGTCCGCGCAAGAGAAACGATAAACAAGCTGGTCCCGATCAACTGCAGATTGTCTCGATGACCCTGCAGCCGGGCGAGGAAATCATCGTCGGGCGGCGGCTGCGGCAGTTGCTCCTCGCAGCCAAACAGCGAAGCGCGTAATTCGCCGTTTTCTGCGGAAATCAAAGAACGAGGGACAGGATGAAGGTGTGGAAATGCGCCGCGCTGGCGCTGGGATTCGCGACTACGGCGGCGAGGGCACAGAGCAGCGTAGCGGCGGCGCAGCCGTGCACGGTGCGTGCGGCGACGTTCGATGGCTGGCCCGCCCAGGAAATGGCGAATGCCTGGGTGCAGCTCATTTTCGTTCCGGAACTGGGCGGCCGGCTCATGCAGGTGATCTTCGGCGGCCACCCGTATTTGTTCGTCAATCCGCAGTACGAGGGGAAGTACATTTCTCCCGAGGAAGCGCACGGAGACTGGATCAACTATGGCGGTGACAAGATTTGGCCGCTGCCCGAGGGCGACCGCGACGAGGAGCATTGGAACGGGGCTTCAACGCCGCTGGACGACGGCGTATACAAATTCAGTGTGCTCTCGCAGGGTGAGCGCTGTACGGTTCGCCTGGACGGGCCGCCGGACCCGCCAACCGGTTTGCAGTACAGCCGCGAAATCAGCATCGGAACGGGCTCGCCGGAGATCGAGTTTCACGCCATCACGAGGAACTACACGGGGCACAGCATCGGCTGGTCGGTGCAGTCGGTGTCGCAGTATAACCTGGCCGACGCCAAACAGCCGGATGGCTACAATCACGATTTGTGGGCGTTCACGCCGGTCAATCCGCATTCGGCGTACCTCGACAGCTATCACGTGCGCGATGGGCTGGCGAACGACCCGTCGTACAGCGTAAAGGACGGCCTCTTCCGGGTGCATTGGAAATATGTGGAGAGCGAGGTTTGGATCGACTCGACGGCGGGATGGCTGGCGGTGGTCGATGGCGCCAGTAAGTACGCGATGGTGGAGAAGACCAGGCATTTCGACAATGCGGATTATCCGGGCAAGGCGGCGATGATCTTTTACAAGAATGGGCCAGGCGCGAGGCTTGACAGCCAGGGGATGCCGCACTTCACGCCGCCCGACCAGGTGGAGACACCTTATTACATGGAGGCGGAAGTCAACAGCCCGATGGCGAAGCTGGGGCCGGGGGACGTATACACCTTTGATACGCAGTGGTTCCCGTGTCGCCTGGGGCTGGATTTCCATGGCGCGGTGGACGCAGGGGTGATCGGCGATCCGTTGCAGGCGGTTCGCCAGGGTGATCAGATCGAGCTGACGGGCCGGTTTGGAGTTTTTTATCCCGGTCATCTCGAGGCGCGGCTCTATGGCCGCGGCGGAGATGAACAGCGCGTGGTCGATTTGCATGCCGTCAGCCCGCGAGACCTCATCGAACTGCATCAGACGGTTCCGGGATCAGGCATCGTGCGGGTTTCGGTACACCTCATCGACCAAAACGATGTAGATCGGGGCGCACTGGGCGAAGTGATGCTGGCCGGCGAGGATGGTGCCTCTTGAGCAGACTCGTTCAGGCTTATTGCCCGAAAACCGCGGCCTCGCTTTGCCGCTGATGGCTGCCTCCAGTGTGGCGCGAATCGCGTGCCTCGCGGGGCAGCACCGCAGTCACAAATGACGGAAAGAGGTATTTATGCAAGTGCGAGTTTACGACGACCGGGCCTCACTGGCGCAAGCGGCTGCGGAGCACGCGGCAGCGGCCATCCGCCGCAGTATCGGGGAGCGTGGAAAAGCGCGCATCATCGGCGCCAGCGCCGCTTCCCAGATCGAATTTCTTGAAGCCCTGATCGCTACGCCGGGCATCGATTGGAAGCGCGTGGAACTGTTTCATCTGGACGAGTACATTGGCTTGCCCTCGACGCATCCGGCAAGCTTCTGCAAGTTCCTGGAGGATCGGCTGATTTCGAGAACGGGCATCGTGACCACCCACCTGTTGCGTGGCGAAGGAAAGCCGGCGGAAACCATCGCGCGCACCAACGCGGCGATTCGCGAAGCGCCGATTGACATCGCTTTTGTGGGGATCGGCGAAAACGGGCACCTGGCTTTTAACGATCCACCGGCGGATTTCGAGACGGAGGAGCCGTACATCGTTGTCGAGCTGGACGAAACCTGCCGGCGGCAACAGGTCGCGGAAGGTTGGTTCCCAACGCTGGAATCGGTGCCGAAGCAGGCCCTCTCCATGTCGGTGCGGCAAGTGATGAAGGTCGAGGAAATTCTCGCCATCGTGCCCGGACCGCGGAAGGCCGAGGCGATCCAGAAGTGCCTGGAAGGGCCGATCAGCCCGCTGGCGCCATCTTCGATTTTACGCACGCACATGCGTGCGACAGTTTATCTCGACAAGGACTCCGCAGCCCTGCTCCAAGCGGAGACGTTGCGCTCCTTCAAAGAACCAGCGACCGGCGCGGATCAGGAGGGGCGTGACGGATAGTGGAGCACAGCCAGACCCTTCAGCGGCCATTGCAGCGGCGCCCCGGAACCGGCGCGGCCACGTCCACGCACTGCGCTGGTGGATCGCCGCCACGCTGTTCGCGTCGACGGTCATTAACTACACTGACCGGCAGACGCTTTCGTTGCTGGCGCCGTTTCTGAAGATTCGCTATCACTGGGATAACACCGACTACGCCAACATCGTGGTCGCGTTCCGGATCGCCTACGCCATTGGCCAGGCGGCGTTTGGCCGGATGATGGACCGGTT
>JASHUH010000109.1 GCA_030040115.1 Acidobacteriaceae bacterium
TCCGTAGCCATGAGCTTCGGCATCTCCCGGCGTAAATGCAGGGTAAATACGCACCGCATCGATAGCGCGGGCTTCCGCGAGATCGATCTGTAGCCAGGTGACGGCGTCGGGCGAGTGCGCCCGCTGAGATACGTAAGGCCGGTACCAGGTGGCCGGCGTATACGCCATTCGGCCGAGCAGCTTGACTGAAGGGTCGAGCAACTTGACTGAAGGGTTGAACCGCGGAGATGAAATTGCCCCGGCGGCGCGCGGCCCGAGGCTTTCGAGTGCGGCCAAAGCCGCGCTGGCTTTCACGAACTCGCGCCGATCCATAGAGGTGCGTCGAGTCATGGAGAACATCTTATCGGGGAGAGTAGTCCTCCGACCAGGACGCAGAATTCTCCCCTGTCAAGGAACGAGTCTCCCCGTCTTTGGATTCGGCCAGAACTGTTCAACCGAGTCCACGATCCATTGGAAAGCCAACTGAACCGGCTGGCCCCCCATGGGCGGGATGTGGAAATAGCGCACAAACGCCCGGCGCTGAATGTAGAACTTCCATTCGCCCGTGCCGGTGTTGCGTTCGCCGAATACGGTTCCCTGTTGCGCCATCAGCTCGAATCCGTCGACAGTTTGGCCGTTAATGTTGAGTGGAGCTTTATTGGCGCCCTGCAGATTGTTTAAGTCAAGGCCCAGATCGCCCATGTAGTCGTGGTTCTCGAGCTTGGTGGGCTGCTGCAACCCGGGAGCATTGAGCTGGACCGTCCAGACCTTGTTTCCCTGGGTCTTGAATCGCTGGTCCATCTTGGCGTACTTCGCCCGCCAATCGGCCTGCCGCTTTCTGCCGTCGGACCAATAGAACTGCTTCCAGCTCTTTGGGCGGCGGGTGCTGACGGCGTTGATGTGGTAGGCGGTGGGGGCAGCCCGGGTGCCTTCGATGTAGACGGAGCAGCCATCGACAAATTCCGTAATGAAAAAATTGACGTTTCCGACGCCTTGCCTGTCGACGAGCGTCACGCGGAAGTTCTGGTCGTTGTTGTAGGGCAGGTGAAAAAGAGGAACACCGGGTCCGGCGCCACTCAATGTGATGCGAACCGCCTTTTTGCTTGCCTGGGCATGCACGAGCGGCAACCCATTGTAGTTGTTGAGGGGAGTGATTGTGCCGTATAAGATCCGGCTGCCGGAGCCAACGCGGGCCAGCGAATTCACCGGATCGCCTTTGATGACCCTCACTCCTCCGCCGCCTGCTGCCTGAAGCGAGACAACCGGGTAGAGCCGCATAAAATCCCGGCCTCCCAACAGCAGGAGCCTGTTATTGTCCACCATGAACTTGCGACCTCCTGGTTATGTTCGGGGCGGGTTCATCATACCACTACCAGGAGACAAAAAACGGCCCCCGTTTTCGGCGGGGGCCAAGTTGCCTTGGTTCTCTCGCGTTGCGAGAGCTTGGTTGGCGGCCAGACGGCGGGGTGGCCGTTGGCGACGGTACACAGCCTCTCGGGGGGAGGATGGCCGCAAACTTACGGCTGTACCGTGCCAGTCGAGGCGGAAGCGCCTTGGGGTGACGCTGGCGCCTGGGCCGCCAAACTGTTTTCCATCAACCGAATATGCACTGTCCGGGTCCTCACATGCTCCGGCCTGGTCTGTTCTTCGTTGCCGGAGGCTGGGGCGGCATTGTCATTGCCCGAGTCCGCGGCCACATTACCCAAAGCGACTGAGCGCATGCGGTAGATGGGAATCTGGTGTTCGATGACGAGATAGCGCTTGACCGCTTCAGCCAACCGTTCCGAGCTCTGGATGCCTACGCTGCCGCTTCCGGGCGCATGCGCATCCATCTCCAGAAGGTAACCGTCGCGGCCAGTCAGGCTGGAAGCAAGCTTGTCCAGGTCTTGGCGCGATTGCGTCGTCAAGTTCATGGTGCCGGGGCGGAATGTGACGTCCATCTCCGTAATCTGGTGATATTGATCGAGTCCCTGCACCGTGTTGTTGATCTGGTCGACGTGGTTCGAGGCCTGCTGCGCCGCGTTATTGGCGTTCTGCGCCTCATTGCCAGCGGCGGTGGCCGCTTGATTGGCGGCGTCAGCCGAGGACTGGGCTTTGTGAATGCCCGCTTGAGCGCGCGCGTCCACGTCCTTGATTTCCTGGGCGTTTCGCGCGTTCACTTGATCGAGTTCGGTAAGCCGGTCGTTGATTGGATCGGTCTGCTTTTTCACCCACTTCTTGCGTGCGAAGGGGTTCATGCGACCCCAAAAACCCTCCTTAGCGGGCGGTGCATTGGTGGTAGTTGCCGGGGGAGGGGTCTGCTGGTTGTCAGACGGCTGCACGGCGGCAGGCGTCGATGATGAATTTTGGGGTTGGGACTGCTGCGCCCATGCGGGAATCCCGATGGCGGAGGCCAGGATCAGAATAGCTGCCTGGCAAGGAATCGATTTGGTGAAATGTTTTTCCATTTTCATGGAGGTACTGCCCCTATGCTTGCCTTTGAACTTGGACGGTTCTACGCCCGTTGGCGTCACTCACAGCTTTTCGTTGAGCCTCACTCTTGCCCGGCTGACTGTAGTGCAAACGTTATGCCAAAAACACCCAGATCCTCAGAATTTCTCTTACCGGCTGAAAATAAACTGGTTGACATTGAACTTTGGTTGAGGAAATCTACCGATTCCCTTCGCTTGCCGTGTAATTATTGCTGCCCGGGGTATTTTCTACGTATTCGACGGGTAGGTGGGAGGGGCCGTCCGCTCAGTCTCAACTGCAGGCTTTGGGACGCCCGCAATTTTATTCCCCTTCGTGCAACGGAGCTGAGCGCGGCGGAGGGATCAGCCCAGCGGACCTTCCCACACGCTCGTTATCTTCCATCGGAAATTCAGTTGGGGGCCGGCCTTCGCCGGTTGCGAAAGAGCGCCTAGTGCGAGTCGACGTGGATGATGCGGATCTCGGGATACTCCCCGTTCCAATTGTCGGCCACGGTGTCAAAAATGAGGCGGAAATCCGCCGAGCCGCCAGGTCTAAGCGGCGCCGCCGAAACAGGCTCTACATCGATATACGGATCCCGCATCCGGATCAGTTTGAGCGCCTGCGTCTCATTTTGCGCCACTTCGTGAGCACCGTCGCGGAAAAGCACCTGGACGGTGATTCCCGTGACAGTGCGATTGCCGGTATTCCCGATATGCCCGTCGAGATACGTGACTTTCCCCCCAGCCAGATTCGATGACTCGCTCATGGCAAGCTGACTGATCGGCAGGTAGGTGGCGTAGGGGTCGGTTTTTGCATTGATGGGGGTGACTGCCGGGCCGCCTTTGCCGCGTCCAAACAGCACCACCAGCACGATCAGCACCGCCAGCACAATTGCCGCCGCCACCGCAACCGGCAGCCAATTGCGTTCCGGCGGCGCGGCCGGACGAACAAGCTGTGGACCCGTGCTCACGAGCGAGATTGTACACCCGTTTCTTTGCAACGCCGACAGCCGTTACCAAAGGAATACCGCCAGACTCCAATCACTCGCCCAAGAGCCGATAAACAATGCGACGCGCATTTCCGGGTGGCTCGATGGATCTTCGGGCATCCCGACCAAAAGTCGCGCGTCTAACTTCGCAAAGGAACCATTCAGAGAGCTTCCGCGTACTTTCCGGCAGGATCGAACAGGGTAGGCCAATGATGCAACCATCTTCATCTCCATGTGCCCGCGCCACGACCGCGACGGGCCCTTCACGCCCCCGCCCGGCGGCGGAAATTGTGTACCAGAGCATCACTCTTGCTGCGATGTTCTTGCTCCTGGTCAGCCTTTGGGTGTTTTAGGCCACGCGCCCGGACGATGCCCCGTGCGGTGACGCATCTTGTTTGCGCCCGGAAACCGCGGCCTTCCGGATTGGCGCCTGCCGCGCCGAGAGCGGCAGCCAGGTGCTGGGAGTCGACCACAGCGCCGATTATCCTCAGCCAACCCTGCTAAAATACATTGTTTTAGCCATCCGCACCGGCCTTGAACCCGTTTTAAGCAGACCCGGACCGTGCCAGACGAAACCATTCCCCAATCCGCGACTTACGCCGGTGCCGGCGTTGACCTTGCCGGCGCCGGGCGCGCCAAGGAGCGCATCAAGTTCCTGGCGCAGAAGACTTTTAACCGCAACGTCCTGGGCGGCATTGGCGGCTTCGGCGCCCTCTTCCGGCTCGACCTGCAACGCTGGAAAAATCCCATCCTGGTCAGCTCCGCCGACGGGGTCGGCACCAAACTCAAAGTCGCCTTCGAGCTCGGTCTCCACCACACCGTGGGCGCGGATCTCGTCAATCACTGCGTCAACGACATCGCCGTGCAGGGCGCGACACCGCTCTTTTTCCTCGATTACCTTTCTACCGGCAGGCTCGACGCCGAGGTGGCCGAGGACGTGGTGACCGGTCTGGCCGAAGCCTGCCGCGCCAACGGCTGCGTCCTCATCGGCGGCGAAACCGCGCAGATGCCCGGCTTTTATGCCCAGGGCGAGTACGACCTCGCCGGCTTCATCGTGGGCGCCGTCGATCGCGACAAGCTGATCACCGGCGCAGCCATCAAGCCCGGCGACGTGCTCATCGGCCTGCCCTCCACCGGGTTACACACCAACGGCTACTCGCTGGCGCGCAAGCTGCTCTTCGAAGTAGGCGGCTATAAAGTGACGCAATACGTCACGGCCATCAAGGAGAAAGCCGGCGCAGCCCTGATGAAAACCCATCGCAGCTATCTGCACGTGATCCAAAAGCTGACCACGGCGGGCCTGACCGCCGGCATGGCGCACATCACCGGCGGCGGCATCACGGAAAACCTGCCCCGCATCCTGCCCAAAAACGTCACCGCGCAGGTCGAGCTCGGCTCCTGGCCGGTGCTGCCCATCTTCGAGCACCTGCGCGAGCTGGGACGGGTTTCGCAGGACGAAATGCTGCGCACTTTTAACATGGGCATCGGCCTCGTCGCCGCCATTCCCGCCGCCAAGTTCACGCGCGCCAAAAACCTCCTCGACCGCGCCGAAGAAAAGTTCTACGTGATCGGCCGCGTGGTCAAAGGCGAGCATCGGGTGCAGTACACGTAGCCCGTATCACCGACGTCTTGACCGGAGCCCCGGGCCAGCGATGATGCGGGCGGAGACGCGCGAACGCGAAGCTTAGGCGCTTGCGTGAAAAAGGGGCAGGCTCGGAATGCTGGCCGCCACAACCCTAGGCAGAGCAAGCAAAGAAGGCGCGCGAAGCCTTGAAGACCCAGTTAGTTCTAAGCTCCCTGACGGCAGTCTTAGAGCGCGCCGTTCGCTGGAGGGAAATGCATCCGAAGATTCACTCCCGCAATGAATAGCGAATTGCCTGCGGACGAGGGGGCGTGCGGGAACGACGCCGAAGAAAGTCAAGCCTTTCCGGCGGCAAAATCTTTATCCGATTTCTTTTCCGCAGTTTGTCCCACAAAATGCGCCTAAAGTGCTCTTTTTCAGCCGGTTACGTTCTTGACGCAGAACAACATCAGCGCTACCTTGAGACTAGCCTGAGGCCGCCGTCCAGGCGGAGGCCTATGGCGAAGGATCTAATCTAAGGAGAGAAATAGTGGCGCAATGCGCAAGAGCAAGATTTTCCGAGGAAACAATTGAAAAACTGCGCGCTGATCCTTACGAGACGACACGCCTGTCTCAGCCGTGTGCGGAATGCGGACGGCGCGTGGTGGCAGTTTGCACAGGCGGCGTTTGGTATCCAGAGGCTCACTCCAAGCCGGTCAAATATGACGCCGGGGAGAGCAAGGGCCGCGGCAAAAGCGAGGGCCGCGGCAAGAGATAGTAGGTCCGTTTGCAGGTTTTTGACCGAGTGCGCCAGCGTTGACTTAGCGCGCAGGGCGCATAGCAACCATCCCAAAATGGGGCCGTCGTCCAGAGCTTGGGAGGATCTGGCCCATGCCAACCCTCCAAAAACAGCCGCAGGTCCCTCGACTCCTCGCTGTGCTCGTCGCTCAGGACGACAGCGCCCGGGGAGATGAAAGAAATCTAATCGAAAACCGAAATTAAGGAACATGAGCGCAATTGCCGACTGAAGACCCGATCCATCGACCTTCCCGCCTCGGCATCCTCCTTTCCGGCCGCGGTTCCAACTTTCTCGCCATCGCCGAATCCATCCGCGCCGGCCGGCTTCCAGGCGTTGAAATTGCCGTCGTCATCTCCAACGTAGCCGAGGCTCCCGGCCTGGCCGCCGCCCGCGAGCTTGAGATCGCGACGGCGCTGCACATCTCCAAAGGGCGCTCGCGGGGCGCGCACGACGCGGATGTGGCTGCCTGTCTGATGGCGCACCGCGTGGACCTCATCTGTCTCGCCGGCTACATGCGCCTGCTCTCACCGGAGTTCATCGCCGCGTTTCGCAATCGCATTCTCAACATCCATCCCTCGCTGCTTCCGGCGTTTCCCGGCCTCGAGGCGCAGGAGCAGGCCTTCGCCTACGGAGTCAAAATTGCCGGCTGCACCGTCCACTTTGTGGATGAGGAGCTCGATCACGGGGCCATCGTGGTGCAGCGCGCCAT
>JASHUH010000110.1 GCA_030040115.1 Acidobacteriaceae bacterium
GTTTGCGCAAAGCTCGCTGGCCCACGCCGATATTTTTGCCGCTGCCTGTTCGCTCTGGGGTCTGGCGTACGCGCTCCCTTGCCGCAACCGCAGGCCGGTGATCGCCGCGGTCTGGTTTTGGGCCGCGGCCTTATGCAAGGAAACCTCCATCGCCATCCCCCTCACCTTGGCCGCCATCTGCTTGGTCGAAGGTTTTCGCCGCACCCCACCCGAGCGTTTCCGTCTCTGGCGCCAGGCCGCCGGGTTTTCTTCCTGCGTTCTGCCTCTGGCGGGCTGGTATGCGTTCCACTACGCCAAAACCGGCTATTTCTTCGGCAATCCTGCCTACTTCCGCTATAACGCCGAGTTCACCCTCGTCCCCCTCCGTATCCTGGCCGCCCTCGTCCATCGCGTCCTGCACCTCACCGCGCACATGAACCTGTTTGTCCCCGTCTTCATGGCCCTCGCCGCGCTGCTTCTCCCTCCGCGATCCGATGCCGCAGGCCACGACCGCCCCGCCATTGCCCCCGCCGCGCTGCGCAGCCTCTTTCTCCTGCTTCTGGTCGATGCCCTCCTGTTCAGCATCCTCGGCGGAGCCCTGCTCACCCGCTATCTGCTGCCCATGTATCCCCTGGTGCTGCTGCTGGCGGTGACCACACTCTACCGCCGCGTCCCTTACTGGCAGGGGCTGGCCTTGCTCTCCGCCGCAGCCTTCCTCGCCGGCCTCTTCATCGATCCGCCGTATGGTTTTGCTCCCGAAGATAATCTCGCCTACGCCCGCGTCGTCCGCATGCACCTGGCCGGCATCGACGAGCTTTCCCGGGTCGATCCCGGGGCCACCGTGCTTACCGCCTGGCCCATGACCGACGAGCTCACCCGTCCCGAGCTTGGCTATGTCAAGGAGCCTTGGAACGTCGTGCGCATCGAAGATTTCACCGCGCCGCAAATCGATCTTGCGGCCGGCGAGCCGGAGAGATACTCCGCCGCGCTGGTTTTCTCCACCAAGTACAACCCGCCCTCTCCGCTCCTCAGCTTGGGCGCCGAAAGTGCGGCCCTTGACGAGCGCTACTTCGGTTTGCATTACGATATGAAGCCGGAAACGATTGCCCGCCGCCTGGGAGGCGTTCTGGTCTGGAAAAACCAAGCCCAGGGCCTGTGGATTGCCCTCATCCGCTTTAACCGCCCCACGGAAGCGCGCTCGACGCGCCCACCCAATCCGCGCGCCGCCGCAGCCGCGCGCCCCCTAACGGATCCTTTCTTAGCTTGCAGGTCTCTGCCCGGCTCAAATGGATCGTGGGCGCCCTAGGTCCCGATTTTGGGGCCTGGGATACCACGAATCTAAGCCGTCAAGATGTTAGCCGCTCTCACTCTCCCAGCATCAAGCGCTGAATCCCCGTCGCCCGGCCCGTCTGCGCGTCACACCCAATCAGCGCCGCGCACATCTTGGGATTCCCCTTGGCCGCCTCGAATTTTCCCGGCATCCCGGTCAGGAATCGTTGCAGCACCAGTTCCCGTTCCACGCCGATCACGCTGTCGTACGGGCCGCTCATGCCCACATCGGTCTGGTACGCGGTCCCACCCGGCAGCACCCGCTCGTCGGCCGTGGGCACATGCGTGTGCGTGCCCAGCACCGCCGTGACGCGCCCGTCCAAATACCACCCCATGGCGATCTTTTCGCTCGTCACCTCGGCGTGAAAGTCCACCACGATCACCTTGGCCCGTATCCCCTGGAGCACCGTGTCGATGCACTCAAACGGATCGTTGGTTCCCGGCATATATACGCGGCCCTGCAGGTTCACCACCGCGAATTCCACGCCGCTCGCCGTCGCGCCTTCAAACACGCCGTACCCCGGCGTTCCGCGCTGAAAATTCGCCGGCCGCAGCAGCCGTCGCGGCCGCTCCGCGCTTCCAGATTTTGGAGAAGTGAGATAGTCGATCAATTCCTTCTTATCCCACACGTGATTGCCCGTCGTCAGCACGTCCGCGCCCAGGTCGAAAATCTCCTCGGCAATCGCCGGCGTCACGCCAAACCCACCCGCGGCGTTCTCCACGTTGACGACGGTCAGCTCCACGCCGTGCGCCACGCGCACGTGCCCCATGTGCTCGTGCACAATCCTGCGCCCCGCGTGCCCGAAAATGTCGCCGACAAAGAGAATATTCAAAGGCGTTCGATACTCCTATGCGAAAGGGACTAGGGACTAGGGACTAGGGACTAGGGACTAGGGACTGAGGGACTAAGGGAATGTGGACTTCCTTGGCTGGATTGACTTCATCAACGCACCGAGAAGTCTGCCAACGTCGTCACAGAGGTGCTCGGTCACATCAAGGGCCGCTGAAGTTCCGAAGCCGAGCCTTCTGGCGATGAAGATCTGGGTTTCAATCTCGCAGCACGACCCTCGTGCGTGACCAAGGAAAAGGTGATACTCACCCTTTGTGGAGCGGCCGTAGCCTTCCGCGATGTTACTCGCGACTGAGACAGACGCCCTCCTCATTTGATTTGTTAGACCAAAGCGCTTCGAATCCGGAAAAAGCGAAGTGAGCTTGTAAATCTCGACGGTCAACTCGGCAGCCTTCTGCCAGGCAATAAGGTCCTTGAACGACTGTCCCATGGCTTTCTCCTCAGTCCCTTAGTCCCTGCTCTTTCCGCATCAGCGGAAAGAGAATCACGTCCCGAATCGACTTCGCCCCGGTCAGCAGCATCACCAGCCGGTCCACGCCGATGCCCATGCCCCCCGTCGGCGGCAGGCCGTACATCAGCGCGCGCACGTAGTCTTCGTCCATCGCGTGCGCTTCCTCATCCCCGCGGAAGCGCTCCGCCAACTGCTGCTCGAACCGCTTGTGCTGCTCCACCGGATCGTTGAGCTCGCTGAAGGCATTCCCCAATTCGAACCCTCCGGCATACACCTCGAACCGCTCCACCCAATCCGGATCATCCGCCTTCTGCTTCGATAACGGCGAAACAGTGGTCGGAAATTCGTAGATGATCGTCGGCTGGATGAGATTTGTCTCAGCGACGAGCTCAAAGATCCCGGCGATTACCTTGCCAAGCGGCGTTCCACTTTCCAGTTCAGCCTTCAGTTTTCCGAACTCATTGGCCCAAAAATCAAGACGAATGCTCTGATTGGCTTGTGCGTGCCGTTGCTCATAAGTAGCGAGCAAAGGATCGATACGACCAAATCGAACGCGCTCCGCAGACGCTCTCAGAAACGTGATTGACTTGTCCAGAAATCGAATTAAGGCGTCTGAACTTTCAAGATCGTTGAACTCCGGAGCTGGGCAATGATACAGGCCTGGCGCAGCGCAGACCGAACCCGGCAAGAACCGTCGAATCGCCTCCCGCATCGTCAGCCGCTCAAACTTCCCAAAATCAATCTGCTCCCCATTGAACTCGGAAACCGTCGTCCCGTTCACCTCGAGCGCCACAAACTTGAACAGCTCCTCCGTCAAATCCATCAAGTCGCGGTAGTCCGCATACGCCTGGTAGAACTCCAGCATCGTGAACTCGGGATTGTGCTGCGTGCTTACACCCTCGTTGCGGAAGTTGCGGTTGATCTCGTACACGCGGTCGAGCCCCCCCACCACCAGCCGCTTCAAATAAAGCTCGGGTGCGATGCGCAAAAACAAATCCATGTCCAGCGCATTGTGGTGCGTCGTGAACGGCCGCGCCGCCGCGCCCCCGGCGATGGGCTGCATCATCGGCGTTTCCACTTCCAAATAGCCGCGACTGTCAAAGAACGTTCGCAGTGCGCGCAGCACCTTGGCCCGCTTCACAAACACTTCGCGGCTGTCTAAATTCGCGAACAGATCCACATACCGCTGCCGGTAGCGCAGCTCCACGTCGGCCAGCCCGTGATACTTCTCCGGCAGCGCCAGCATGGCCTTCGCAAGAAACATCAGCCGTTCCACGTGCACCGTCAGCTCGCCCGTCCGCGTGCGGAACAAGTACCCCGTCACCCCAATGTGGTCGCCCAGGTCCAGCAGCTTATAGAGCGCGAATCCCTGCTCGCCCACCGCGTCCAGCCGCACATAAATCTGTAGCCGCACGCCCTCCTGCTGCAGCGTGGCGAAGCCAGCCTTGCCCTGCTGCCGAATGGCCATGATGCGCCCCGCTACGCTCACCACCGGTCGCTCCGCCTCCAGCGCCTCGCCCGTCGCCTCGCCCCATTGCGCGCGCACCGCCGCCAGCGAGATCTCCGTCTCGTCCTGCCGGGCAGGAAAGCGATTGGGATACGCCGCTTGGCCCAGCTCCTCAATCTTTTTCAATTTTTCCTGGCGCTCGTTGAAGAGCTTGCGCTCAAATTCCGATTCGAACTCCATGCCTGGTTTTTCCTGAGAAAATCGAAAGGTCCAATCGCCAGTATAGCGACTGGCTAAGCCGCTTTCGCCCTCCCCGCCGCTCATCGTGTATAACCACGTTGGAGTGCCCTTCCACCCTCCCATTCCGGACCCCAAGCCGAGCGGCAAGCCCTCCGGCGTCATCGACGCTATCGTTCAGGCCGAAAAGATGATCCAGGTCGCGCTCATCCTTCCCTGTTCAGCCTTCATTGGCTGGCTGGCCGGCGCCTGGCTCGGCCGTCGTCTCCATCAGCCCTGGATTGCCCTTGTCGGCATTGTCTTTGGCGGCGTTTCCGGCCTGGTCTACGTAGTCCGCCTTGCGCTCCAGGCCGGCAACGAGTCAGCCCGCCTCGACTCCCGCGGCCCCGGCAATCAGGATCCCTCCGGAAACGGAAAAGGTTCCAGCCAGCCATGACCGGGGAGACCCACTCCTTTGCCGCCCTCACCGATGCAGGTCTCGACGCCTTGCTCAAGCGCGCCCTGCGCATCACCCTCATCATCGGCGCGCTCGCTTCGCTCATCCTCTGGAAAGCCGCGGGCTGGCGCAACGCCGCCATGCTGGCCACGGGCATGGCTATCTCCGCCGCCAGCATCTACGAGTGGCGCCGCCTGGTCCGCCTCATCAACAGTCATTTCGACCGCGCCCAGAGTGAACAACGCCCGCCCCCCCGGGGCGCGGCCCTTGCCGCCATCTTTTTCCTCTTCCGCCTCACCATCTTTGGCGGGGCCATTTATGGTAGCCTGAGATGTTTCCGAGGTTCGGTCGTAGCGCTTCTGTGCGGCCTTGGCCTTGCGGTCGTGGCTATGCTTTGGGAGGCGGTTCGCCTGCTACGCGACTGATCCTCAATCACCGGTCAGAGTATCGAAAATGCTGGGACCCTCCCTTGCAAACCGCGGTCTGGGTTTGCGGCTGGTCGGGTCGCCGCCAGGGAACGGAATGAATGCAGGAACTTGGCATTACCCATTTCTTTAATGCTATTTTTGGGCCCCTCTTCGCCTGGATGATGCAGTTGGTCGGCCTTCATCCCGTCCATCGCAACGCGCCCATTAACGATACTTTCGCCCTCGAGATGCTGGTGGCCTGCGGGCTCATCGCCTTTTTCATCGTCGTCCGCCTCACCCTTTCGGTCGAGCACCCCAACCCGGCGCAGCACATCGCCGAAATCATTCACGAGACCGTCGGCGGCCTGGCCGACCAGGTCATCGGCCATGGCTACGAGCGCTTTCAGGCCTTCGTTACCTGCGTCGGCCTTTTCATCCTGCTGAATAACCTCATCGGCCTCCTGCTCGGCCTCGTTCCCGGCGTCATTACCCCTACCGGCGAGCCGGTTGTGCCCTTGGGCATTGCCGTCCTCACGTTTCTCTACTACAACTTCCACGGAGTGCGGGTGCACGGGCCTCGTTACATCAAGCAGTTTTTAGGCCCGCTGTGGTGGCTCGCCCCGCTGATGTTCATCATCGAGATCGTCTCCCACCTGGCGCGCATGTTGTCGCTCACCGTTCGTCTTTACGCCAACATGTTCGCCAGCGACCTGTTGACGCTGGTGTGGTTCTCGATCATTCCCATCGCCGTGCCGGCCGTTTTCCTGGGCCTGCACTTTGCGGTATCGGTCATTCAAGCCTTCGTCTTTATGCTGCTGGCCATGATTTACCTGTCCATGGCGGTGGCGCACGATCACTGACCACTGATCACTGATCGCTAACCAGATTCCGCCGGAGGCGCTTCCGCTCCGGACCAACGGTAGGCCACAAGCGTGAGGGGGCCAAAGGCGTGGAGGCAACTTCTAGCCGTTAGCTCCAAGCTCTTAGCTCCGGCATGGGAAAGCCAAGCTCCATGGTTTCCCGCAACCGGGCGAGAGGCGAGGAGCGAGAAGCTGAAAGCTGCTTTTCCGCCGGCACGGTGAGCCTCAACCACCCCCTGGTGGCCAGATTTCATGGAAGCAGGAGAACTATGCGGAAACTTCAATATCTGTTCATGGCCCTGGCGGCGCTCTGCTTTGCCACGCCGGTGTTCGCGCAGAACGGCGCCACGCCTGCGATCAACCTCATCCCCATCGGCGCCGGACTCGGTATGGGCTTGGCCGCCGGCTTGTGCGGCGTAGGCCAGGGGCGCGCCGTCGGCTCTGCCTGCGAGTCGCTGGCCCGCAATCCCGGAACCCGACCCGGCATCATGCTGTTCCTGGTCCTCGGCCTCGCCTTCATTGAGTCGTTGACCCTGTTCACCCTGGTCATCGTCTTCGCCAAAATGTAAATCCCGGCAAGCCGCCCGGGTTCCGGCACCGGAGCCCGGGCAGCTTGCTGCCTGTCGCCCGCCCTTGTTCCCGCCGCGCTCACGCTCCAACCACCTTATCGCAGGCTTTCGCTCGGCTCTCCGCCGTTCGAGCGCAGCATCTCAATCGCCTGCCGGTACCCCAGTTCCACAGGCAGCGGCGCAAATCGGCTTTCCTCCTCGACCGTGTCAAAGGTCCGGCTCTTCAAGAACACCCTCCCGCTCATTGCCATCTGAAGACGCACCGTCCGCCATTGTCCGCCGCCCACATCGGCTTGATCGATCTCGATCCACCCCCCCTTATTCAATCGCCCCAACAACCCCCACCCAAAGTCCACATCGCGTTGCAGCGATCCCTTCAGCCGCGTCACCCGCTCCTGCGCCGGATCGATCCAAATCTCCCCGGCCATCGACTTGAGAATCTGCGTTTCCACGCCGGGAGGCGAAAAATCCGGGTCCGGTCGAAAATCAAATTTCTCCACCCTTCCTCCCCCGCTTTCCGCGGACCCCGCATACTGGTACACAAACGCCTTCGGCAGCGCGCGCAACACCGCCAGCGCGCGCGCCGCGTCTTCTGCTTCCTCCTGCTTGCGATGCCGCTGCCTCGCGGGGTCTTTGTCCAGCGCCGTCAACCGCGCCTGTTCCTTTTCTTCGGCCTCCGCATTCAGAGGTCGGTCATTCACTGAGAGCAGTCGGGCCATGTCGCCATCCTTGGTTTCGTAAATCTCCTTGGTGGTGGTGATCCGCGGGCTGCCTTTGCGCAGCAGGTAGCGCATGGGGTGATTTGGATCTTCGGCCGCGCGCAGTTCATTGGCCAGCGCCCGG
Organism: Acidobacteriaceae bacterium; assembly: GCA_030040115.1. Taxonomy (GTDB): domain Bacteria; phylum Acidobacteriota; class Terriglobia; order Terriglobales; family Acidobacteriaceae; genus Telmatobacter. The sequence goes on from JASHUH010000110.1 coordinate 7,409, forward strand.
TCCACCAGCGCCTGCGCCCCTTGCGGCGTAACCCAACTTTGGGCGGAAACAAGCGCCTGGACCCGCAGCATCAGAGCCCATGAGAACAGAAGACCAACCAGGAAAGACTTGCGCACGTCCCTCGCTTCAGCGCGTCAGGCGGCCTTTCGCGCGCCGCTGTGTTACATTAGACGCCAAGGCAAACCTCAAGTTTCTCAGATTGAAGCAACCCGCCCCGGTTGCGTATAGTGCGGGCAGGGGCTGGTCGCAGCCTGATGGAAGGGAAAATCGTTCATGCCAGTGGAGAATAATGCCGCGCGCATCGGCAAAAGCGTCGTCATCTGCGGCGAAGTCAAGGGAAGTGAAGATTTGATCGTGGACGGGCGCATCGAAGGCACCATCAACCTCGCTGACAGTCGTTTGACCATCGGTCCCAACGCCAGCGTCGCCGCCGATCTTGCCGCCCGGGACGTGCTCATTCTCGGCCATGTCCAGGGCAATGTGGTGGCCAGCGGCCGGGTCGAATTGCGCGCCGGTTGCTCTGTGGAAGGCGACATCCGCGCTCTCCGCCTCGCGATTGAAGATAATGCCGTTTTTCGCGGCAAGGTCGATCTCACCCAGGGCGTGGCCAAGGGCTCTGACGGAGCCGTCGTGACGCACAGCGGAGCCAAGTGATCCCTTCGAGCGCAAGTCTCTTAGCCTCCGCGCCATTTGCGGCCTCCAGCTTCTGAAAATGCCGTAGAGGTTGTCTCGGTGCTTAGCCGCTGGTTCGAAAAAAAACAGGAAAGCGGTGCCGCAGCTTCCGCTGCCGGCTTCACGGGCCCCAGGGTGCCACGCCATTCCGGCGGCTGGTCGGTGCTGCGCAAACGCTTGCAGGCGGAGCCCGGCCTCCGCATCATGGATGTCGGTTACACCTCGCCCACCAACATCAACTATCTCACCAGCCTCGGTCATAGCATCTTTATGGCCGATCTCGTCCATGAGGCCTGCACCGGCGGCTGGCAATCCGGCCTCGACGAGGAGGGCATTCCCGTCTGGAACGTCGAGGGCTTCCTCACCCAAAGCTTCGACTTC
>JASHUH010000111.1 GCA_030040115.1 Acidobacteriaceae bacterium
CACAGCCCTTGCATCGGCACCGTCTCCTTCCAGCCCCAACGCTACGGTCCCGACCTGCTCCACTTCGCCCTCCCCATCCTCCGCGGCCGCTCCGCACCCGTCGGCCACTACGTCCCCCACGAGTTCATCGGCAAAGACGCCCTCTCCCTCCGCTCCCCACATTCCCCCTGCAGCATGTGAGAAAAAGGCATTAATCCAATGGTGCGACGATTCGCCCCGGAGCAACTTGGGAGTGGCTGGCGGCTAAAAACAGCAGTTTCCGGATATGCGCTTCGCCAATCTGCTACAGACGACTTGCAGCGATTCAGCAGCGCTCAAAATTCGACTTCAACATCTTGTCTAACCGGAAGTGTGGCTTGGGCTGTAGGTAGAGAAGGATAAGACGATGAGGATAAGTGATGACCCGCAGCAGGAACAGCACCAGTTCTGAAATTGCCGGGCACCATCGAATCCTCATAAAAACGAGCAGTTCCTACAATGGTCAGTTTTCCAACGCTCCCGAAAGGGTATGTAATCTCATGTCCATTGATGAGCGGCGTTGCATCTCTTGTGCCGGGAGCGATCCTCCATGCCACCCAATAGGTCTCGGATTGGGGTGTGATTGGAACGCCATTCGGCGGCATAGTTCCAATCACTGTTCTTATCACTTTCTCGATAACGCATCCGCCATGAACAGAGGGCCTTGCCAGCAGCCAGGCTCCTGCCTCCGACTTGAGGTTTGTATCTTGACCGGCGGGCCCGATGCTTAATGCCTGACCATCTAAATTAACTCCCTCAACTTTTATTATCGATGGGATCAAAGTTCCACTCGCAGAAACCGTGCCGTTGTCGACGGAGAATCTATTGGCATTCCCCTCAAGTTCATCGGCTTGGAAGCTCTGGCGCCAGTCTCCGCTTTTGGTCCAAGAGGCAGCGTTTTTGGGATAAATCAGTGATGAGATCCAATTATCGTTGTCCTTGGTGGCAAAGCGGATGGAGTAACCCTTTACTCCGCCTGTTGCGACCAGATTCACTTCAGAGCTGATCGATTCGCCAAAATCCCATGATGCATCACCTATGCGGAGAATCGCTGAAATACCCGGAGAGCCAGAAGGCGCAGTACGTTGACCGGATTGACTTAAATTTCCGAATTTATCCCGCTGAACAGTTACTTCCCCTTCGTCGTCGTCGAAGGTGTAAACAAGGGAAAACGGTTCGCCATTTGGAATAAGCTGTCTTGAATGGTAGCCGAAGACAGGGCCTTCAATAATACCTATGCTTTGTAATTTTCCACTAATTGTAATTCGAACCGTAGTCGCTCGCGCCAATGGCGCCAATGTTATGGCAAGAAATAAGGCAAAGCTGGTCTTCATACCTTCCTCTCCGCATGCGAGGCTGCTAGTCCGGATCTAGAACGCTCTTCGAGCGATTTGCTCTTGTTTTAATCGCAAGTCCGACCGGCGCCTATAGGCGTATGTCGGAACTCCGATAGAGAACGGATGGCGGTCTATTCGTCTTGTTGGAATGTTGCTCGTTGGCATCGCCATTGCAATTCAAGGGCGATTCTAATACCTGCGAAATGGAGCCTCCACTCGGATGGCTGGCCAGATAACCCTATGCACGGTCCTCAGCTCTGCCAAGGTTGTCCGCCCAGATAAGCAGCGTCATTATAAGACATTCACCTGCGGCGCAAAAATTTCATCATTTGCTAGCAATCGTACTGATGGTTCTCACACGGTTCAACGCCACAAAGTTCTGGCTCCTGCCGTTCGGAAAAAATGCTTGACAGGTCAGAAATGGAGGGTATAGTGTCGCGTTTACCGATTCTGACGCCAAGCAAAGTTCAAATGCGAACTAATTTATATGCAGGCTCAAAATTCCTTGGCGCCGCTCTGGCATATAAAAAATAAATAACGAGTCTCGAAAAAGGAGGAACGCCTTATTTGCATATGAGGTTACGATCTAGAGTGTGGTTCGTTCTCCTCGGCGGGGCCGAGATATTTTTTCTCCTGTTACCCGCCAGAAGCGGAGAAGCGCAGGCTTCGGCGCCCGATGCGGCGGCAGTGGAGCGGGGACAACAGAGCTTCTCATCGAATTGTTCATTCTGCCATGGCGCACGGGGAACGGGAACGGAACAGGCGCCGAATTTGATGCGGAGCCCGCTGGTGATTCAGGATCAGGATGGAGAGGTTCTCGGACCATTTCTCAAGGAAGGTCGGCCAAGTCTAGGGATGCCGTCCTTTGGCAGCCTCTCTTCGAGCCAAGTGTCGGACATTGCCGCGTTCCTTCACGCCAATCTGAGGACAATGCGGCGCCGGCGGGCGCCGGAGGCAGCCGTGATTGTGGGCGACGCCAAGGCGGGCGAAGCATATTTCGACGGCGAAGGAAAATGTAGTACCTGCCACTCTGCGACGGGCGATTTAGCGGGAATCGCGAGCAAACTTCAGCCGCTCGCTTTGACAACAGCATTTCTCACGCCGCCGGACCAGCCAGTTGCGGCGCAAGTGACTCTTCCCTCCGGAAAGATCATCTCTGGCACATTGAAGTACGAAGACGAATTCACGATTGCACTCGTCGATTCAAACGGGATCTATCATAGTTGGGAGAGAGCACTTGTCAAGAAGATCGATCTAACCGATCCACTGACCGCGCATAAGGAGCAATTAGCCCTTTATACCGACAAAGAGATCCATGATTTAGTGGCTTACCTGGTGACTTTGAAATGAAACAATTGATTGCATTTCTAGCGACTCTAGCAACCATCGCCCCTGCCCTGGCTGGACAAACTCTGGATCCCGCGTGTCTGCTCAATCCACCCGCGGATACGTGGCCGACGTACAACGGGGATTATTCCGGCCAGCGACACAGCAAATTCACGCAAATCAATTCTTCGAATGTAAATTCCCTTTCCCTGGTTTGGACGAGCCGGCTCGATTTCGGGCCGCAGTCCTATGCCCAACAGGCGAACGAGGGGCGCAGAGTTAAAGCGAGCCCACTGCTGGTAGACGGAATTCTCTATTTCACGATCACAGACAACGTGTGGGCGATGGATGCAAGGACGGGGCGGGTGATTTGGCATTATTCCTGGCCGAATAACAGCGCGATTCATGTCGCCAACCGCGGTCTCGGGATGTACGGAAGCTGGTTGTATTACATGACCCCCGACGATTATCTGATTTCGCTGAATGCAAAAGACGGCACGGAGCGCTGGAGGGTCCAAATCGCCGATGTCAAGAAGGATTTCTTCTCGGCAACGGCTCCGTTGATCATCAAAGATCATGTAATCGTTGGGCCCGGCAATAATGACGACATTCGCGCCTGGCTTGAATCCAGGGATCCAGTCACGGGCGCTTTGCAGTGGAAATGGTGGGTTGACCCCGATCCTGGCGCGCCTGGTTCAGAGACCTGGAGCGACGCCGAAACAATGTTAAAGGGCGGTGGTTTCCCCTGGCTTAATGGAACATACGATCCGAAACTAAACTTGTATTATCTGGGAACCGGCAACGGCGTTCCCATGGATCGCCCTCCACACCCAACGCCAGAGGGGGACAGCCTTTACACGGCATCGATCGTAGCTTTGAATCCAGACACTGGAAAGCTGGTGTGGGCGTATCAGGTGACTCCGCACGATACGCATGATTACGATGCTGCGCAGACACCCATCATCTTTGACAATACGTTTAAAGGAAAGCCGCGCAAGCTTCTCGCGCAAGTATCGCGAAACGGTTATTTTTTCCTTTTGGACCGAGTGACAGGGGAGCATCTGCTCACAACGAAGTATATGCCCGAAACAAACTGGGCCAAAGGCATCGATGCCGAGGGTAGACCGATTCCGGATTATACGAAGGACGCCAATCCTCCGGGGGCGTTGGTTTCGCCTTATCCCATTGGGGCGACGAACTGGTGGGCCCCGACTTACGATCCCAAGCGCGGCCTTATTTTTGCAAATGCGGCGCGAACCTGGGCCTATTTTACGACCGCAGGATACGGCCGCTTCCGCTATCCGCCGGATTATCGTGTGGTCGCAATTGATTACAAGACCGGAAAGGTTGTATGGACGCACGAACTGGGGGACGAGAGCGCCGTACTTATCTCCGGCTTATTATCTACGGATGGGAACCTGCTTTTCGGAGGTGACTCGTTCGGGAATTTCCTTGCTATGGACCCATCTACCGGCAAGACCCTTTGGCACGTGGGGCTGGGCCAATTCGTGACGAATGCGCCGATCACTTACGAGCTGGACGGCAGGCAGTTTATTCTGGTTGCCGCCAACGACACGTTTTATGCATTCGCCCTTCCGGAATCGACCGGATTACCGTCTGCTTCGGCGCAGAAGTAAGTTCAATGGAAACTTCTGGAGCGGGCGCCGAATCTGCGGGCTCTGCGACATTCATAGGCTATAGCTTGAAAACGGTGGTATGTTGATGGTTCGGGAACGAAGCTATGGACGAGCATGGAAGAGAGGGTAAGATGGATCGCCGGAATTTTCTTAAAGGAGTGTTGGCAACCGCATCCGCTGCAACGGTTGCGAACCATCCGGTGAACGGCCAGCAAACATCGAACGCAGGACCTCTTGCCCACGATACCGCGCCATCCCGTCCTCCAGACGATCCTTGGCCCGGAATGAAGAAGGTGCTGGCCATTGCCGACCCGCAAGAGTGGTATTCGGCGCCGGGGTATCATCACGACTCGGCTTCGCACACGTTAGCTACGGTCGAACGCCTCGGCCGTGAATCGGGCGCCTGGGTGACTATCATTCGAACGGATATGCGCCTGCTTACAAAGGAGCCAATTGCCGGTTTCAATGTAAGAAACTTAAATAATTTTGACGCCATTTTCTATATGGGTGAGGGGCCCTGGAACATCACCGATCAGCAGAAGGCTGACTTGCTCTCTTTTGTTCACGACGATGGCAAAGGCTTCATCGCCGGGCATGCCGGCAATGGCGGACACCTTCTGCTCTGGCCTGAATACGCGCAAATGATTGGCGGTAACCTCATCGGCGAGTTCCCTACGGCCGCGATGCCGATCATTGTGGAGGATCCTTCCTTCCCGGGCGTGCAAGGCTTTGCGCATGAATTCTCATTCAAGGATCAGTTTACGATTGTGGGAGCGAATTATTCTCGCGAAGTGGATCACGTCATCATGCGTATGGACGCAACCAAATTTCCGAAGACCTTCGCCCATTTAAGGCCGGAAAAGGACTTTTCGCGCCCTATTCCGCTGGAAAGGTACCGAGCGCAGTTCGAGAAACTCGCTGCTCTTCGTAACGATGGGGATTATCCGATTGTCTGGGCCCGAAATTACGGGAAAGGACGGGTGTGGTATTCGAGTTTTGGTCATCTTGAAGAGAGCCTAGACGACGCGCGCGTGCAGCAAATGTATATTGGCGCTTTCAAGTGGGCTCTTCGCCTCGAGGATGCGGACATCACTCCACGGCCCTTTCCAGGGAAAGCCTCTAGAACGTCCTCATGATTAAAAGCTGCCTTTGAATGGCGGGTGGCCAACATTTCCATACAGGAAGATGGGGCTTCACCCAGTTCCTCGGTTGGCGCAGGCTGCTCAAGACGCGAGAGCCTTGGCGGATGGCCCGGAAATCAACCCGCATCGATGAAGCCAGGATACAGCGTCATCCCGCCGTCAATGTACAGAGTCGTGCCGTGCACATAATCCGATTCATCTGAAACCAGCCAGACAACCGCTCGGCTTACGTCCTCAGGTTCGCCGATGCGCTTATTGGGAATAAGTTTAAGCAATGTTTCTTGAAATATCTCAGGAGAGGTAAGCTTTTCAACATTCATAGGGGTTCGAATGGCGCCGGGGGAAACTGCGTTCACACGAATTCGAAGCGCCGCCACCTCCTGCGCCAGGCTTTTCATAAAGAGCATAAGTCCGCCTTTTGCCGCTGCATAATTCGCATGACCTGCCCAAGGAATGATGTCGTGAACAGAACTCATGAGGACAAGCTTGCCGCAAGCATAAGAAATCGAGCGATCGATTCCCTGCCGCTTGAATAATTTGACAGCTTCACGACAACAGAGGAACACTCCGGTCAGATTGACTCCGATAACGCGCTGCCATTGCGCAATTGTCATTTCATCCACGCGGGCATTGAGTTGTAAGGCGGAATTGGGAATGCAGATGTCCAGTCTGCCAAAGCTCTCAACCATTTGGTCGAACATCGCCAAGACCTGGTTTTCTTGAGCGACGTCGGCCTTGAACGCGACCGCATTCCGGCCACGCTTACGAATTTCCTCGACGGTGTGGTGAGCGCCCTGTTCGTCGCTGTAGTAGTTAACCAGAACGTCGGCTCCGGCTTCGGCGAGCGCAATAGCGGCGGCCTGTCCCAATCCTTTGCTCGCACCCGTGACAAGGGCTTTCTGACCGTCCAGGACCTTGTGAATGCGAACCGGCGGCATTTCATTCGGAGGGGAGTAGACAGCATCCGAAGACATAGAGAGAATCCTTTCGCATCTCTGATTCGCGCCCCGCAGCGGCGTCCAATTTCAGCTCAATTCAATGCATCCCTGCTGTGCAGGAAAGAGGCCGGCATTCTGCTGCGGGTGAGTCTCAGCGGTCTAAACTACCGAGCTCCAGCGAGTTACCGTGACCTGAGCAACCGGGTCGTTCCCCTGGTTGCGAAAGGCGGCAAATTTCTGAAAATGGGGCGTGGCAAGGTGTGCATCGAGAGCCGCCTGGTCTTTGAACTTCTCATAGAACAAAAACTTTCCCGGGTGCTCCGGATCGGCATGGAGCTCATACGCCAGGCAGCCGGGCTCTTCACGTGTGGGCTGAAGCAAGGCGCCGAGCTGTTGCTCAAGTTCGTCTTCCCGACCAGAGGCTGCCTCTAAATGCACTTCAAGGACAACCACATTTCTATCAATCAATTTCATCTCCTATCGGGCATCCCCCTGGTGAGGAGGGGACGATCCTGCATGCCGGTTTCAGGACCAGGTCGAAGCGAGCGCAGAGCTTCTTGAACTCAGTTCTAGTGCGGGTGCTGGTGCGGAGGCCACTCCAGGCTGGTCGTCGGAGCCATCCAGGTTTCACCCGGGGCAACATTGCCGGTGGCCGCCCATTCCGTTCCCCGCGCCAGTAAATCCATGAATCCGGGTTGCGACATGGCCAAAAGATCATGCCCGAGAACGGTAACCATCACGCGCCCGCTCCCGAAGGGAACAGTCCACACCACGGGCTCCATTTTTCCGGTGCCACCTGGATTGTGGGGATCGTCGTAGGCAGTTGCCAGCACCGTGGCGTTGGGCTTCAAGTCGATCTTGTGATAGAGCTCGTCGTTGGCGACAAAGGTGGGAGGCAGGTCGCGATTGATCGGACTGTCATGCTCGTCCCACTGCACGGTGAAGACATGGCGACGCGCGTGGCCAATATTGTTGATGTCCCAGGTCATGCCTACCATATCGATGAAGTCTTGCCATGGTTGTCCCTCCAGGCGCCGGGGCTCGGTAGGCGTTCCACCCGCCTGACCAAAGAAAGGGCCATAAAGAACTCCATGGATCGCCACCATTCCTTTACCTGACCGGACAAAATCGGCCACAGCTTTTTCTGTTTCGTCGCCCCAGCGCGGACCATAGTAATAATCGACTAACACATCATAGTTAGCTAGCGTTGCCGACGTAATTCCAGATACTTCTTCCTCCAGTTTGGCGTCGAAACGACCGGTGTTATTGAGGACGCCCTGCATAAAGGGGGCCGTCCCCTCCCAGGGGTGTGACCAATCCGAGCTCCCCGTGAGTATAAGGACACGGATTTTCTGGCCACCTGTCCTCGGAGAAGGGGATGCGGTCTGAGCAGAGATGGGCGCAGTCGCCACCATCCCGAAAAGGAAACAACAGCTGGCCACGACTTTCACAAACATCACTTCACCTCTCTTCCTTTCCAGGTCTAATTCCCAGACAAATCGAGTGTTCAATATCCCAGATTCTCGGCTTGACGGGCATTCGCTTGCGAGAGATCTTGAGCTGACTGGATCTCCTGAGCGGACAGTATAATACTGGAATTGGGAGCTTGAGAAATTAGTTCATACAGGAACTCGAAGGCCGGGCTGTTCGTTTACCCGTTTGAGACCCCTGGTTGGAAAGCGGAACGCCGGGCACGTTGATGGGGTCTGTTTGCCGCGGCGAGCTGGCATGGTCCGCTTAATCGCTATGGCCCGGGCCGGCAGCCCTCCGTTCTCTCCGATTCCATTCGGTCAGCAAAGCGGCATTGAGGATCGGGAAGACGCCTGGCGGCGGTTATCGGCGAAGAGTGTTCGGTGGAACCGACTCACGATCTGTGCAACGGCGCTGAGCGGCATCCTCCACCTTGCGTTCGCCTCCCTTCGGGAGAATGATAATTTGCGAGCTAAGATGATTGCTTTTGTGGTTGAAAAGCCGATTAAACACCGTCGCCACAGGCGGTCAATGTCATTACCTCGTTCGAACTTCGATAGGAGGCAGTTGCGGATACACGTGGCGCCAAATATGATAGTCCTATCATCACTCTGAGTGAGTCATACTCCCGGGACCATTCAGTACCCAATTGGCCGGGGAAGATCGCTTGCTATTCCACCAGCGTTGGAAATATAGTAACTTAGGTTGCTTGCCGAAAATAATTCAAATGGGAACATGGAGGCGCCGGAAAAGGCGGCGTGGCGGCGCGAGCATTTCTTGCGAGGTGCGATCGAAGTACAGGAGAGAAATGGTTCGCGGCCATAGAGGGTAGGCATCGCTCGGATCGAAGGGTAGAGAAGCGTTGGAAACGATTTTGTATCAAAGGCCTGTCCCCGCCCCAATACGGCCGGCGCGCGCCATAGCGACGGCCATGGGAATTATTGACGCCACTTTGCGCCATATCGGGCGCGACCTTAAGAACTGCGCTCATCCAATGCACTCTCGGCTTGGCAAAGCTTCAGACGGAGTAACGCTTCAGTCTTTCGTGGAATGTTTGTCAAGCCGATCGCGCGCAAAGATCAAGAAGCTATGCCAAGGACGGCCTGATGAAAGCACTTGTCAAATATGCCAGCGGCGACGGCAATGTCGATATCCGTGAAGTTGAAGAGCCGAAATGCTCCGATTCCCAGGTAAAGCTGGAAATTGCATTCTGCGGGATATGCGGCACCGACCTGCATGTCCTCCACGATACGTTTCGCAATTATCCCCCGGTCATTCTGGGGCACGAATTTTCCGGAACGGTGGTGGAGGTGGGCCGGAATGTGAGCAGAACTGTTTCTATCGGTGAACGGGTTGCGGGCTTGGGCGCGACCGCCGTCACGTGCGGCGTCTGCGCTTACTGTCGCTCAGGCTATTTCATATTTTGCCCGAAGCGCCGCGGCATGGGTCATGGAGTCGATGGGGGATTTACACGCTATGTCGTGATGCGTGCCGATCAACTGTATCGAATTCCCCAACATGTTACGTTAGAGGAAGCAGCGATAAGCGAGCCCTTCGCGGCCGTGGTTCAAGCGGTTACGGAGTTTTCGCGGGTTCGAATTGGCGACACAGCTTTGATTTCCGGACCCGGGCCGATGGGTTTGTTATGTCTGAAGTTATTGGTGGCTGAGGGGGTAAAAGCGATCGTAGCCGGCGCGGCAGGCGACAGTCATCGCTTGAACGCTGCGCTTCAATTCGGCGCGTCAGCGGTGATTAATGTCGGCCAGCAAGACCTCCAGGAGGCAGTGCGAGACTTGACTCGGGGAGCAAATGTTGATGTCGCATTTGAGTGCGCCGGCCATCCTGATTCCGTGCGCGGGTGCATCAATTCCCTTCGACCTATGGGCCAGTACATACAGGTGGCGATCTGCGGACAAGATATTCAATTTCCAATCGATGAAATTTTCTATAAGCAACTTACGATGTGCGGTTCAGTTTGTTATACGGCGCACACCTGGGAACGGATGATGAAGATTTTCGCCGAAGGCCGAGTTCGGCTAACCGATCTTATCTCTGACACGCTTCCGTTGTCCGAGTGGCGCACGGCTTTTGATCTGTGCAGTAAAAGAAAGGCTCTCAAGGTATTGATGTATCCGGAGATATGAGGGATTAAAGGCCGTTAGTACAGTGCGACGGGGGTTCATAACGCAGGGGGCGCTTCCGGCTATTTAGTGGGTAGCGGCGCCAAGTCGAGGCCGCCGCAGTGGAAGTAAATGGCGTGCATGAAGTTCTGTTTGTTGCGGAAGCCGCGCGCGGTGTACTTGACCCATTGGATCTTGGCGTT
>JASHUH010000112.1 GCA_030040115.1 Acidobacteriaceae bacterium
TTTTGTGAAAGGACGTTGACAGTGGACTGTTCCGCACGAGAGACTCGCGGACGGTTGCTGAAGTTGGGCGATCGTTCAATGGTAGGACAGTGCCCTTTCTGCCCATCGCGGCCAGAAGCGGGCCGCGACGGGGCCCAAAGAATCGAGAGCGTGGATAAGACGCGGTTTAATCACTGGGCGATCGTTCAATGGTAGGACAGTGCCCTTTGGAGGCACTTATCCAGGTTCGAATCCTGGTCGCCCAGCCAAATTTTTGTGGATTGAAAGTCTGCGAACGAGCAAAATCCGGGAGCAACCTAAGCCAACCAGCTTGGAGGGACCTTGAGATGGAACTTGGAACTCTGGTAATGGACGAAGACAAGCCGAAGGCCAACCAGCCTCCTGCCCAGCGTGAAGCCCCAGCCAGGGAGCACGTCTCCCCGGAAATCGCGAAAGCCAAAGAGCCCAAACCTGCCGCCGAGCGCAAGCGCGTCCGCAATTTGAGCGAGGACAAGCGGTTCAAACTTTTCTCGGGCACCGCCAATCCGGAGCTGGCGCGCAAAATCGGGGTGCACATAGGGGTTCCGGTGGGCGAGGCCAAGCTGCAGCGCTTTGCCGACGGCGAGGTCTACTTCCAACTGCTCGAAAATGTGCGCGGCGTGGATGTTTTCGTGGTGCAACCCACTTGCTATCCGGTGGACCAGCATCTGGTGGAGTTATTGGTGATGATTGACGCCCTCAAGCGCGCTTCGGCGGCTCGGATCACCGTCGTGGTGCCGTACTATGGCTATGCCCGCCAGGATCGCAAGGACCGGCCGCGCGTGGCCATCAGCGCCAAACTCATCGCCGACCTGCTTACCACCGCGGGCTCCAACCGCGCCTTGTTTGTCGATCTGCACGCCGCCCAGATCCAGGGCTTCTTCAACATCCCCGTGGATCACCTCTTCGCCAGTCCGGTGCTGGTAAGTCACTTCCGCGAGTTGAACCTGCCCAACCTCATCGTGGTTTCCCCCGATGCCGGCGGCGTGGAGCGGGCGCGCTTCTTCGCCCAGAAGATGGTCGCGCCGCTGGCCATCGTCGACAAGCGCCGCACCGACTTGAATGTGGCTGAGGTGATGCACGTGGTCGGCGACGTGAGCGGAAAAACTTGTCTCATCATCGATGACATCATCGACACCGCGGGCACGCTGGTGAAGACCGTGGACGCGCTGTACGCCGCCGGGGCGCGGTCCGTGCATGCCTGCGCCAGCCATGCCGTGCTTTCCGGCCCGGCCATCGACCGCATCGCCAACTCGCGCATCGAGCAGGTGGTGGTCACCGACACCATTCCCCTGCGCGAAGCGGCGCAGAGGTTGTCCAAGATTAAGGTGCTCACGATCTCCGGCCTATTGGGCGCGGCCATCGAGAGCATTCATATGGAAACTAGCGTGAGCACGCTGTTTAGCTGACGCTAGCCATCAGCTCTCAGCTTTCGGCTGTCAGTTGATGCAACTCAGATATCTGCCTCTGCAATTGAGCCGAGGAAGAATGGTTCCGGATCGCAAGGCAGTCGATGCGGAGCGAAACGACCACCTTGCTGCGATTAGCTGAAGGTTAATAGCTGAAAGCTGAAAGCTGCATTTTACAAAGGGAGCGGAGCGACACAGTTTGCAGCGGTGCAGCAAGCTGAGAGCTGAAGGCTGAAAGCTGTCTTTTCCGTGCCCGATCTTTGCAGAAACGAGAAACGAGCCAAATGCCAGAGACTGTCGCAGCCACGCCCCGCGGGGGCAAGTTCAACAAGAATGCGGCGCGCCGCGTGCGCCGCGCGGGCAGGATTCCCGCCGTGTTGTACGGCGCCGGCCACGATCCCTTGGCCGTCGAGGTGGATCCCAAGCAGATTTCCCGGATTCTGTTTTCCGAAACCGGGCACAACACCATCTTCGACGTCCAAGTCGCGGGCGCGCCGCCGGCCAAAGCCATGATCGTGGATTGGCAGCGCGAGCCCATCAAGGATCAACTCATCCACATCGACCTCAAGCGCATCGCTCTCGATAAGTCTTTGCGCGTGCGCGTGCGCGTCAAACTGCTGGGTGTGCCGGTAGGAGTGAAGACGGAGGGCGGGATACTGGACCAGGTTCTGCGCGAGGTCGAGATCGAATGCCTGCCCGCCGACATTCCCAGTCACATCGATGTGGACGTGAGCGGGCTGGAGATGCACCAGGTGTTGCGCGTAAGCGGACTGCCGCACACCGAGAAGATCAAGTATCTGAGCGCCGAGGACGCCACCGTGGCTCACGTGATCGCCATCCGCGAAGAAGTGGTGCCCGCCGCCGAAGGCGAGGCAGCGGCCGCCGCGGCGACCACCGAAGCTGCGGCTCCGGCCGAACCGGAAGTGGCCAAGAAGGGCAAGCCGGAGGCCGAGGCGGCAGCCAAAAAGCCCGAAGCCGGAGCGAAGAAGTAACCCTTGGCCGAAGCAAGCGAGTCCCGTGGCTCCGGCTGGAGAAGATTATTCACCCGGGTTCCTGAATCGGATCGACCTGGCGCGCAAAGACCGGTGCCAGGGTCAATCGCCGGGGAGCCGGAAATCAGCCCGGAGGGCCCATTCCTGATTGTGGGCCTTGGTAATCCCGGCCTCGAGTATCTGTGGACCCCGCATAACGCGGGATTCATGGCGATTGATCGCATCGCCCAGCAGGAGGGTGTTGTGGTCCAGAACCGGCGCGGAAGAGCTGCCACCGCGACCTGCCGCTTGGCGGGTCGCAGGGTGGTTCTGGCCAAGCCGGAGACGTTTATGAACCTCAGCGGGGTTGCGGTGGCCGCTCTGGTGGAAGAGTTTGAAGCCGATCCGGCGCGGGACCTGCTGGTGATTTACGACGAGCTGGATCTGGCGCTGGGGACCTTCAAGATCAGGGAACGCGGGTCGCCGGCGGGACACAACGGAGCCCGTAGCGTAACCGGGGCCCTGGGAACGCAGGAGTGGTTGAGATTACGCATCGGCGTGGGTCCCCAGTTGCCATCGGAAGCGGTGGCGCCTGGAGGCCGACGGCCGGGCAGAGATTACCTTCTCTCGCCCATGCGCAAAAAGGACTTGGCGGTGATGGATGAGGTGCTGGACCGGGTGGCCACGGCCGTCCGGCGCATCTTGGAGCAAGGACCGGCCGCCGCGATGAACGAGTTTAACCGCAAGGATGACAAAGATCGGGGATCAGACGACAGCGATCGGAAATAACGACCGCAAACTGATCACTGATCATGGATCACTGACGATTGAGAGCTGATAGCTGCAAGCCGGTGCGAGCCGCTCCGGCAGGAAAGGAATACGGATGTCCCGTTTGTATGAAGTGATGTTTGTCCTTCGGCCCGACATGGCCGAAGAGGATGCCGACAAGCTGATTGCCGGCTTTACGGCGACGGTCGCCAACGGTGGCGGGGTGGTCAAGTCGGTGGAGAAAATGGGCCGCCGCAAGCTGGCTTACGTGGTCCGCAAGTTCGCCGATGGCGCCTACGTCCTGCTCACCATCGAAGCGAGCGGTCCGGTGGTGCTGGAGCTGGAGCGCCGGCTGCGCGTCAGCGAACCGGTGATCAAGTTCATCACCGTGCGCATGGACGAGGAAGAGAAGCGCTTGGCCAAGGTGAAGGCGGCGCGGGGCACGCGCAGAAGCGCGCCGCCGGCTGCCGTATCCCCTGAAACCGCGTCGCCGGCCGCGGCCGAGACCGCTCAGGCCAGCGCATAGGCCGTCACTCGTTTCGCGGTCGGCAATCCTGCCCTTGCCGGCTTCCACCAGAATTGTCTCCGGCGCTCTTGCGGCGCGCGCTGACACCCAAGGAATGTTGAGGAAATATCATGCCTGAAGAAACTCAAGCCAAAACCTCCGCCACGACGGATACGCCATCCTCGCCGGCCTCCGGGCAAAGTCCCGCTCCTCGTGGACCGCGCCCTGCCGGCGGTCCCGGCGGCCGCGGAAAATTCTTTCGGCGCAAGAAGGTCTGCAAGTTCTGCACCGAGAAGATCGACGCCATTCCCTACCGCGATGTGCGGCTGCTGCAACAGTTTGTGGCCGAACGCGGCAAGATCGTGCCGCGGCGGCTTACCGGCGTCTGCACCACCCACCAGCGCCGCCTCACCCGGGCCATCAAACAGGCGCGCAATATCGCGCTGCTGCCCTTCGCCACGCATCACTAAGGCGCGTGACGCAGGTGCGGCTTGCCGGGACGTAGACAACCCAGCCGTTGGGTGAATGAGACGCTCTGGGCTGGTCATCCTGACGCTGACCCGGAACGGAGCGAGGAGGAAGCGGTAGGATCTGCGGCTGCTTTTCACCGCGTGCGTTTGGCGCCGCTCTTGGCACAGCCCGTGGGGCTCGCCGCGCACGCATAGACTGGGAGAATTTTCGATGGAAGTCATTCTGAAGGAAGACGTCGTGAACCTCGGCAACCGTGGCGAGGTGGTCAAGGTGGCCGATGGTTATGGCCGCAATTACCTCTTGCCCCGCAAATTGGCCATGCAGGCCACCGAATCCAACAAGGCCGTCATCGAGCAGATGAAGGCTTCTGCGGCCCGCCGCTCCGCCACGGAAAAGGCGCAGGCCGAGAGCCTGGTCGGCAAGCTCGAGCCCGTCGAGCTCAGCTTTATCCGCAAGGCCGGCGAGCAGGGCCACCTGTTTGGCTCTGTCACTTCGGCCGACATCGCCGCGGGGCTGGCTGCGCAGGGTTTCGAGGTGGATCGCCGCAAGATCCAGTTGAACGAGCCGCTCAAGAGCCTCGGCGAGTTTACGGTGCCCATCCGCCTGCACCGCGACGTGATCGCGCGCGTCAAGGTGAAGGTCGGGAGCGAAGCTGCCCAGAGCGCCGATGCCGTCGAGCCCGCAACCGAGCCGGCTGCGGAAGACACCACCGCCGAGTAGCGCCTGGCGCACTTGTAGGGAAGACGAGACACCCGCTCAAGTCACCACCGCCAGCGGCTTCTCGCGATCTGTCTTCAGCGTGGGCACAGCCGCCAGCAGGCTCTTTGTATATTCATGCGACGGCCGGGTCAGAAGCTGCATGCAATGCCCGCTCTCCACCACCTGCCCTCCGCGCATCACGGCCACGCGGCTCGCCACTTGGCCCACCACGGCGAGATCGTGCGAAATGAAGAGCATCGCCAACCCATGCTCGCGCTGCAGTTCCCTGAGCAGCGCCAGAATCTGCGCCTGCACGGTCACGTCGAGCGCGGTGGTGGGCTCGTCGGCGATCAGCAGTCGCGGCTTATTGATGAGCGCCATGGCGATCAGAATGCGCTGGCGTTGTCCGCCGGAAAACTGGTGCGGATAATCGCCGTAGCGGCGCGCCGCATCGGGAAGACCCACCGCCTCGAGAGCGGCGATGGCCCTCCGTTTTGCCTCTCTGCTGCCGCGAAAGCCTGAAGGCGGAGAAAAACCTTCGGCTACTTGGCGGCCGATCGACATGACCGGATTCAGCGCCGTCATCGGCTCCTGAAAAATCATGGCGATCTCGCGCCCGCGCACCTGGCGCAACGCGCGATTCGGCA
>JASHUH010000113.1 GCA_030040115.1 Acidobacteriaceae bacterium
GGCGGGGGATGGGGCGAGCCCGGTGTGGCCGCTGATCCGCGCCGCCCAAGGCAGCGTGGCGCAGGTGGCTGTGGTTCCGGCGCAGGATCTGCTCGAGTTGGGCTCGGAGGCGCGCATGAATACACCGGCCGTGCCCGCGGGCAACTGGAGCTGGCGCGCGCCGGAGGGGTGCTGGACGGCGGAGCTGGCGGCGCGGCTGGCGGCCCTGGCCGAGGTGACGGACCGGGACAACGATCCGTTGGCAGCGCGGGAAACGGGCGCCGAACCCGAAGCACCGTAGCCACTTCAGCGTGCGGCGACAGTCGGAATCGCTTCCCTGTTGAATGATCGGGCGCCTTTCGAAAGTCTTAGCCCCGAAGGAGGCCGCAATCGTCTACTCTTGCAGAGACGCAAATGCGACGCCTCTTTCTCAAGCTGCGGTCGGCGGTCGTCCACGCCCTGGCTCACGACGTCATCAATACGGCCAAGGCGGCGGCTTACTCGAGCATGTTGATGCTGTTCCCTGCCCTGCTGGTGGTGACCACTCTGATGGCGCAGGTGCAGCCCAGCGGGACGGCGCTGGGCGAACTGCGGTCGACCTTCGAGCAGTTCCTGCCTCCGGATACGCTGGACCTGTTGCAGTCCTACCTTATGAGCCGGCACGTGCATTCGTTTCAGGTGATTCTGTCGGCGACGAGCCTGAGCATTTTTGCCGCCCTGGGCGTGATGCTGACGCTGATGGAGGGATTCCGGCGCGCTTACCGGCTGCCCTCGGAGGCGTGGAGCTTTTGGGCGCAGCGGGCGCGGGCGCTGCTGCTGGTGCCGATGGTGCTTCTGCCGCTGGCGGTGGCCACCATGGTGATTGTCTTCGGGCGGCAGATCGAGACGTGGATGATCGAGGCCGCCGGCCACGATTTGCGGCACATTGTGCTGTTTTTCTGGCGGATGGCGCGCTGGTCGATCGCCATCGCCACCAGCGTCACGGTGCTGACCGCCCTCTACCACTTTGGCGCCCGGCGCAAGGAGCATTGGGCGCGGGTGATTCCGGGCGCGTTGGCGGGGACGCTGGTTTGGTTTCCGGCCACGCTGGCGTTTGGATGGTATGTGACGCGCGACGAGAATTATTCGCGCTTTTACGGCTCGTTCGCAGCCGGCATCGCGACCCTGGTGTGGCTGTATTTGACCGCCTTCATCGTGCTGTTGGGAGCGGAATTAAACGGGGCGCTTTATTGGGACCGGCACGAGCAAACCGCCGCGCGCGAAGCGGCTCGCGCGATTGCGGGAAGGGTGGAAACGGGTCCCCTGCGAGGCGCCGGAAGGCGTGGCGCGGCGGCGTTGGACAACACCGGTGGCCTGGCCCCGGTTACACCAAGCAAACAGGCGTCCGGTTCGATGCAGCGCTGAGGCCGGTGCGCGCGGGCTCGCGGCTTTGAGCGCGCATTTACAATAGAGATGGGTCATTCTGTTGCGTCCTGTTCCTCTATCGGATAATCCGTTTACAACCAAGGGCTTCGGCCGGAGAGCCTTCTCATGCCGTTGAATGACTGGAGTCCCAGCGACTCTCCATCGCAGCGCCGTGCGAAGATCGTGGCCACGGTGGGTCCGGCCTCGAACACCGAGGCGACGATCCGGGCCCTGATTCGCACCGGCGTGGATATCTTTCGCCTGAACTTTTCCCACGGCAGTTACGAGACCAAGTCGGCGGTGATGCAGTTGATCCGCAAAGTGAGCCGGCAGGAACGCAAGCCGCTATGTTTGATGGGCGACCTGCAGGGGCCGAAAATCCGGACCTCAAAGCTGAAGGACCACCAGCCGGTGCTTCTGAAGGCGGGCCACCGGATCACGATCACGCCGAAGGACGTGGCGGGCACGGCATCGTTGATCGGTGCCACGTTCAAGACGCTGGCGGAGAACGTGGAGCAGGGCTCGCGAATTTTGCTTTCCGATGGCCTTATCGAGCTGCGCGTTGAGGAAGTAGTGGGCGGCGACGTGGTCTGCGAGATTGTAAACGGGGGCGTCCTGGGCGAGAACAAAGGGATCAACCTGCCGGGAATTCCCGTGCGTGTCCCTTCGCTCACCGAGAAGGACTCAGCGGACCTCGAGTTTGCGCTGAAGAGCGGCATGGATGCGATCGCGGTTTCATTTGTCCGTACGGCCGAAGACATTCGTCGGGTGCGGAATTGCGTTTCCGCGCTGGGCGGGGAGACGTGGATCATCGCCAAGCTGGAAAAGCCACAGGCGATCGAGCACCTGGACGGCATCCTGGCAGCGTCAGACGGGATCATGGTGGCGCGCGGCGATCTGGGCGTGGAAGTGCCACCGGAAAAAGTGCCGGCGATTCAGAAGCACATTATTCGGCGGGCAGCGGAGTATTCCAAGCCCGTGATAACAGCCACGCAAATGCTCGAGTCGATGATCGAGAATCCGCGGCCGACGCGGGCCGAGGTTTCCGACGTGGCCAATGCAGTTTTCGACGGCACCGACGCCGTGATGCTGTCGGGCGAGACGGCGGTGGGCAAGCACCCGGTTGAGTCGGTGGCGATGATGGCGCGGATTGTGACCGAGGCCGAAATGCACATGAAGCTGAAGGAACGGTCGGAACCGATAGAGCGGCGAACGCGGCTGTCGATTGCGGAAACGATTTGCCAAGCCACGGCGCACGCGGCCGATGACATGGATTTGCGCGGCATTGCGTTATTCACTGAGTCGGGATTTACGGCGCGGCAGCTCTCGAAATATCACCCTTCGGTTCCGATCTTTGCCTTGAGTCCGGTGGAAGTCACCATCAACCGGCTGAACCTGCTGTGGGGAACGACACCCATCCGCTGCGCCAAGGCGAACTCGACCGAAGCGCTGGTGGAGTGCGCCGAAACGCTGCTGGAAAAGGGCGGGTACGTGCGGCCGCATCAGGTGATCGCCATTGTCGCTGGCACGAGGACCAAATCCGGTTCAACCAATTTCATGCGCCTGCACGTGATGGGCGAAAACAGCCTGAAGCGAGCGCGGTTCCCTGCGCCGCAGGGGCAGGAGACGGCGGTGGGGACGGTTTCGCTGCGCAGAAGAAAGCCAGCGTAGGTTGGGCGCCCGGCTTGGGCCCCATCGATGAAGCGAAAACAAAAACGCCTCAAGGTTGGGGCTCCGTTAGAGCACTTCTCCTCCACATACAACGCTTGCAATTTCAAGCGAAGGGGGCGATTCTTTGGAGGATTCGTCACTTGATCTCCCGGCTTCGGTGTACAGCAGAAGGAAAAGTGCTATAGCGCTCTCCAGCAGGCAGGCTCGCGGGATGTGTGGGCGCACCGGCGACGTGGTTCGACGGGAACCGTGATCGGTGCGCTGGGGAACCGGCCGATTCGATGCGTCCGCATTGGGGATGGTTACTGTTTGGCCGCTTTCACCGCTTCGGTCAGCGCCGGAACCACTTCAAACAGGTCCCCCACAATTCCGTAGTCGGCGACTTCGAAGATCGGCGCTTCGGGGTCCTTATTGATGGCCACGATGCATTGCGAGCCTTTCATGCCCACCAGGTGCTGGATGGCCCCGGAGATGCCGACAGCCAGATAGAGCTGTGGCGAGACCGTCTGGCCGGAGCTGCCCACCTGACGCTCCATGGGAAGCCAGCCGTTGTCGCAGATGGGCCGCGAGGCGGCCAGCTCCGCGCTCAGCGCTTTGGCCAACTCCTCGACCATGGGCAGATTTTGGGCTTCCTTGATGCCGCGGCCCACGCTCACAATCCGCTGCGCCGAACCGAGATCCACCGTCTGCTCCGAGCCGCGGAACGGCTCGCCGGCCCGGGTGCGAATTTGCGCCGCCTCCAGCGTGGGCTGGAAAGTGGAGATGAACGCGCCACCGGCCGCCACGACGCCGACCGGCTCGGCGCGAAAGGCGCCGGCCTGCACGGAGACCAAGCATGGGCCGCTGCCGGTGTGGCGATAGGCGCCGTTCAGCCGGCCCTGCATGAGCTGGCGCGTGAATGTGGGCCCGTTGCCGATCGAGACCAGGTCACTGATGAGCACTTCGCCCAGCCGCGTGGCCAGGGCAGGCGCGAAATCGCGCACCTGATAGCTGTGCGGGAACAGCACGTGCGTGGGGCTCTCGGACTTGATGAGCTGTTCGAGCGCGAGGGTGAATCCGTCGGGCGTGTAGGGCTTGAGCAGCGCGTGCTCCAGGCGAATGACCCGGCCAGGATGCTGGGCGGCGACCTCGGCGGCGAGGGATTCGGTTTGCGCGCCCATCACCACGGCGGCGACGGGCTGGCTCAACGCCGCGCCCAAAAACCGGGCGGCGGCGAAGGCCTCCCAACTGATGTGGCTGACGCGGCCATCGCGCTCTTCCAGAACCACAAGAATGCTCATAGGACGCGCACCTCGAATTTCAGTTTCTCCACCAGCGCTGCCGCAGCCTCCTTGGCCGAGCCGGGCAAAATTTGCGTGGATTTTTGCTTTTTCGGCAGCTTCATCTCTTCGAGCGCGACCACCGAAGCCGCATCCACGCCCAGGTCGGCGGCGTTCACGATGCGCACCTGCTTGGTCTTGGCGCGCTTGATCCCCATCAGCGTGGCGTAGCGCAGCTTGGTCCCGCCGGATTGAATGGTCAGCACCGCCGGCGCAGGCAATTCGATGGACTGAAACCACCCTTCTTCGAGCTCGCGCTTGGCTTTGATTTGAGCTTGATCCCGTTCCAACCCGAAGATTTCCACCTGGAGGATGAGCGTGGCGTGCGGCAGGCCCAGCAGCTCGGCCACGATCACCCCGGTTTGGCCCATGCCCACGTCTTCCGATTGCAGTCCGGTCAGCACCAGGTCCGGGCTTTCCGGCTTGACGGCGGCGGCCAACAGCCGCGCCACGCCCAGCGCATCCCGCCCGGCAAAATCGTCGCCCACAATGTGGATGCCGCGGTCGGCGCCCTTGGCCAGCGCCTCGCGGATCACGGTTCCCACGCGCTCCGGTCCCGCGCTCACCACCACCACCTCGCCGCCGTATTTTTCCTTGAGCTGGAGGGCTTCTTCCAGCGCATAAGCGTCCGGCTCATTCATGGCGTATTGGAGCTCACGATCTTCTATCTCTTTCGCGTTCGCAGCGATACGAATAGGCGCATCGCGCTCAGGAACCTGCTTGATGGCGACCACGATCTTCATAACTTCCCTATCTTAGATGGTCGGTTCAGGAACGCAGTGGCCGAGCGGCCGAAGACGGTTTTGCATCGTATTCTTATGCCATGGATCCGCGTAGCGGCTCGGAAGACCGGCCACCCTTGGACGAACCTCTCACCGACGCCGAATATGAGCGCCTGCAGGCAATCCTCGGCCGTTTTCCGGGCGAGAACGCTATGCGCCTCGAGGAGATGGATGGATTCTTCGCGGCGCTGATCTGTGCGCCCCTGACTATCCCTCCCAGCGGCTATCTGGAGGAGATATGGGGAGGCGATACCGCTCCCTTCGCGGAAGCGGATGGCTTGGAGGAGTTTTTCAGCCTTGCGATGCAGCATTGGAATACCATCGCGCACCAACTTGGTTCGCAGGATACGATCTTCGTTCCCTGGCTGGAAGCAGAAGAGGGCGAGGACCTTCCCAGGGGGAACCGTTGGGCGCTGGGTTTCCTGCGGGGCATCGAGATGTGCCCCGAAGACTGGAACGAGATTTTCGCGGATGAGCGAAAGTTCGCTATGCTGATGCCCATCCTGGCGTTGTCCCATGAGAACAATCCCGACCCGGAGATGCGCACCTGGAAGACCCCGCCAAGCCCGGAATTGCGAAAGCAACTGCTCGCGGGTCTCTCCATGTCGGCACAATGGCTTTACGACTATCTCCGTCCCCACCACATTCGGGAAGCGCGGCGTGGAATGACCCGCGCCGCGCGCACAGAAAAAGTCGGTCGGAACGATCCCTGCTATTGCGGTTCCGGAAAAAAATACAAGCGTTGCTGCGGGAACGTGAACGTCAACTAACTTGCCGGCTATGGCGCTTCCGCCGGGAACTCAAGGGGCGATTCCCTCAACGAATCGCCACCCCCGGTTGAAATCGCAAGGGCGCCATGTGAAGGAGAAGTGCTCTTTAGCGAACCAGCAGGCCTTGCGCGGCCAACTGGGCAATGTCCATCAATTCCGGCGCGCCCGGGCCTTGCGCCGCCAAGGCGTCCCGGAGCATGGTGTTGCAAAAGGGGCACGCCGCGCCTACGATTTCAGCGCCCGTTGCGGTCAGTTCCGCGGCCCGCGCATGGCTCACGCGCTCGCCTTTTTCTTCGCCTAGAAAAGCCAAACCGCCGCCGGCACCGCAGCAAAAGCTGCGTTGGCCACTGCGTGGGGCCTCGACCAGTTGCCCCGCGTGCGCGACGACGGCGCGCGGCTGGTCGTACACCCCGCGATAACGGCCCAGATAGCAGGGATCGTGAAACACAATCTTTTTCTGACTGGGGGTGGGCATCAGTTGACCCAGATGCCGGGCCAAAAACTCGCTGTGATGCTCAATCGGCGGCGCCGCGCCAAACTCTTTCCAATCTTCCTGCATGGTGCGCACACAGTGCGGGCAAATCGATACCATTTTCGTCACCTTGCTCTGCTTCAGCGTCTCCAGGTTCGCCTCCGCCAGTTGCTGGAAAAGCAGGTCGTTGCCCAGCCGCCGGACCGGGTCGCCGGTGCATTTTTCCTTGCGCAGCACGCCAAAACTCACGCCCAGGTGGTTCATCATCCGCGCCAGCGCCAGCACAATTTCCCGCCCGTTGGCATCGTAGCCGCCCATGCATCCCAGCCACAGGCAATATTCCTGCGTTCCGTCGAAGATGGGCAGCGCGTTCTTCTCTATAAACTTGTTGCGTTCACCGGCGCTCAGACCCAGCGCATTGGAGCCGCGCTCAAGCGCCAGAAAGAGCTGGCCTCCATGCTCGTCCTCCCAGGCCCCGGTATTGACCGCGCCGCGGCGCAGCCCGACAATGATGGGCAGATGCTCGATGCCCACGGGACACTGGAACTCGCACGCCCCGCAGGTGGTGCATTGGAAAGCCGCTTCCTGCGGGTTGTATTTGCCCAGCAGCGGCTCTTCGGATTCCGGTCCGCACTCGTTCAAATACGCGCGCACGCCCAGGATCACCTGCTTCGGGTTGAGAATTTTGCCCGTGCTGTTCGCCGGGCAATGCTCGGTGCAGCGCCCGCACTCCACGCACGAGTAAGCCTGCAAGCTCACGAGCTGGGTTAGATCTTTGCCGGCCACCAGCCCGAAGTCTTCGTCGCCCACGAGCGGCGGAATGCGGCTGAACCCGCCGCGGGAAAGAAATACCGTAAACGGGCTCAGCACCAGGTGCAGGTGCTTGGTCTGCGGAATCACCGGCAAGAAGAAAAGCAGCGTCAGCGTGTGCGTCCACCAGAGGGCGCGAATTCCCGGCCCGGTGTCGGGGAGGAAAAACGCCGCCAGATACGTCACCATGAGCAGAAAAATCAGCAGGGCAATCAGTCCCGACTCCCACGAGAGCTCGCCCAGCCACTTGGGCCGCACCAAAAACCGCCGCACAAACAACCCCGCGATGCCCACTGCGCAGCCCGCCGCAAACATCGCCGCACAGTATTCGTAAAAGCGCCCGGCCGCGCCGGCTGGATTCAGGAACCCGGAGCCGAACATCGTCGCGCAGTGGTTCAGGGTCACGATGGCAAAGGCGCAGAACGCCCAGAACACCAGCGCATGCGCCACGCCCGCCAACGGCCGCTGCCGGATCACTTTCCCTTGCAGCATCACCTCCCACACAAAATCCCCTACCCGCCGGCGGATGGGCCGCAGATGAAAATCCGCGTCTTTTTTCGATTGCAGAATTCTCGCCAGGATCGGTCCGAAGCGCAGCCAGAAAAGCGTCAGCGAGGCCGCCGCCAGGGTGATGAAGATCCATCGCTCCGTCTCAGAAAAGCGCCGTGGCTCGGCCAGGGTGGGGAGAAACACCAGCATGATCGTCCAACTTACGATACACGACGGAACCGCCTGCGCCCCCAATCGCAAATACTCCAGCGCTTGTGGCCTTACTGCTTCGAGCCGCCGCTGTAACGCTCCAGCATGGCCGAGGAAATCTCGGCGCTCTCCGGCCAGTGTCCGCACTGCCGCCCCCGTGGGTTTCGTATTGCTCCAAATGGTTCGGATCCAGATCGGCAGGATGGAGAATGTCGCCGAATGCCTCGTCTGGAATTGTCGGGAAAAATCGGTAATCGCTGTCAGCGACCCACTCCAGCTTCGTGGATTCACCCGGCCGGCTCACGAACACTGTATAAATCAGCGGTTCGCATCGATGCCAGTGCAGCGTAAAACCGTTCTCTTCAAGCAGCCCCGCATCCTTCTCCGCGGCTTCTCTCACTCGCTCTTCGCGATCGTGAAAGATATCGATATCGCTTGAGTAGCGCGGCGCGTTTCGGTTCAGCGGAGTGCTCCCGGCGACGTCGCTTTCGGGATCTCGGTTCGAGGCCAAAAGCCTCAGAACATCGGATTGAATTTTAGAGAGCGGCATGGCAGGCTTGCTCAATCTGTTCGGCGAGGCGACGAGCCTCCAGATTTCCCTCTACGCGCAAGCTGCGGGTAATGGCAAGAGCATCGGCGGGGGTCGGGTTTGGAACCGGCCTGCTGCTCCACAATGCCATCGTCCCGAACTTCCTGAAGGCTCGCTCATAGAGTTGGACGTATTCAGGCTGCTCCGCTGGGGTTTTCACGGATTCTTTGAGGCGGGGAAGCATCGGATCAGTCTCCCTACCGATTATGACTTCGGTCGCCCTCGCCTGCAATCGTTCGCCAACAAACAGAGCGCCAAAGTTCGCCCCTCAGCAACGCACAATCTTCTCCGACTCAATCCCCCGCGTCGCGTTTCGCGTGTCCACCACCAGTTGCGCTTCTTTCACAATGGCCCGGTAATCGTAGCTCGAGTGGTCGGTCACAATCACCAGCGCGTCGAATTGGCCCAGATCGCAAAGCGGCGTGCTGGTCATGTTCAGGTCGTAATGGCGTCCGCGGCCCACGCTCGGGAAATAAGGGTCGTTGTACGCCACTTGAGCGCCCTTGGCGCGCAGCAACTCGATAATCGTCAGCGAGGGCGACTCGCGCAGATCGTCGACATCGCGCTTGTAGGCCAGGCCCAAGACCAGCACTTTCGACCCCTTCAGCGACTTTCCCCGTTCGTTGAGGCCGCCGGCGATCTGCTCCAGCACAAAATACGGCATCGCCGTGTTCACCTCGCCGGCCAGCTCAATGAACCGGGTGCGGAAATCGAACTCCCGCGCCTTCCACGAAAGATAAAACGGGTCGATGGGAATGCAATGGCCGCCCAGTCCCGGGCCCGGATAAAACGCCTGGAATCCGAACGGCTTGGTCTTCGCCGCCTCGATCACTTCGTGAATGTCGATCCCCATCCGCATGCAGAGCTGTTTGAGCTCGTTCACCAGCGCGATATTCACACAGCGGTAAATGTTTTCGAGCAGCTTGGTCATCTCCGCCACCGCGGGACCGTTCACCTCGACTACGCGGCGAAAAATCGCGCCGTACATAGCGGCAGCCAGCTCCGCCGCCGCCGGGCTGCAGCCGCCCACCACCTTGGGAATTTCCTGCCGCGCCACGGTTTCGTTGCCCGGGTCCTCGCGCTCCGGCGAAAACACCACCAGGATGCCCCTCTCGCCGGAACCGCGCGCCACCTTCAATCCCTTCGCATTGCCGCGCTCGAGCAGCGGAACCACGATCTCCTCCGTGGTTCCCGGATAGGTTGTGCTTTCGAGCGCAATCAACTGGTCTTCATGGACAAACGGGGCAATTGACTCCACCGTGCCCTTCACATAGCTCAGGTCCGGCTCGTGGTGCTCGTTGAGCGGCGTAGGCACGCAGATGATCACCGCGTCCATGCGCGCAATCTCGGAGTAGTCGCCGGTGGCCCGAAAGCCCGCCCGCTGCGCCTCCTTAATCGCCTCCGGCAGAATGCGCACAATATACGACCCGCCCGCATTGAGCGTCGCCACCTTCTCCGGCGCAATGTCGAAGCCGGTCACTCGGAACCCCTCGGCGCTGAACAGCAGCGCCAGAGGCAACCCCACATAGCCCATCCCGACGATCCCGATCCGGGCCTCACGGGTTTCCATTTTGCGCTTCAGCCCTTGCAGCCGGCTAACCGTCACCTTGTTCATGATTCCTGATTGTAAGACCTCGCCCGCTTCGGCCCCCGCCGCAGCCGCCTTGACCCGTCCTTCATTGGCCTTGGCGCAACCTCACAGGCCGGTCAGCGCGATTTTGCGCCAGCTAATGGACGGGCTAATGGACGGTTTGCCCAGGCAAGATTTCTTGGTTACTCCGCCTGGTCTGCTTGATCATGTACATGGCGGCATCTGCGGCGCTCAACAGGCTATCGCGGGTGGTTCCGTCCGCGGGATAAATGGCGATTCCGATGCTCGCGGTTCCGTGCACCGAGCAGCCATCCCAATTGAAGGGCTGTTCAAAGCAGCGCTCCAGGCGCAGAGTAATCTCCTTCACGTCGGCGCGGCCGCGGACATGGGGCAGAACGACGGCAAACTCGTCGCCGCCCAGCCGCGCCAGGATATCGCCGGGGCGCAGTTGACTCTTCATGCGCAGGGCCACTTCCTGAAGGTAGAGATCTCCGGTCCGGTGCCCGAATTGGTCATTGACCTGTTTGAAATCGTTGAGGTCGATATAGAGCAGCCCGAAGACGCCCGCGGACTGTCGTGCAGCCTCCATCACGGTCTCGATCTGCCTTTCAAACGAGAACCGGTTGTGAATGTCGGTGAGCAGGTCGAACTCCGAGTGACGCACGAGATCGGAATAGAGCCGCGAAGTCTCGATGGCCAGTCTGGCTAGCCGGGCCGCCTGGCCCAGGGACTCGGTTTCAACGGCGCGCGGCCTTGTGTTCGGGCCGAAGGCGGCGCATAGGACGCCCAGCGCAGGCCCGGAGCGGGAGGGAATCGGCTCTTCGACGACGCGCAGCCGTGCCCGTGACGCCTCTGATACGGAATTGCCCAGCGTGGCGCCGTCCTCCACTTGGATCCAGCACGGCGCGCCGCCCAGCCAGGCTGAAACCAGCGCGTTGATGCTTTCCAGAATCTCCGCCAGCGGCCGGGAATTGTTAATGTCTTCAAGAATCATCCCCCGCCGGCGCTCGAGATAGGCCATGGTGGCGTTGCGGAGACGGGCCTGGCGCTCAGTCCATATCGCCCGGATGCCGATGATGAGGATGACAGCCAGCAGCATCTCGATCACCCGGGTAAGGTTTTGCACATTCAGCAAGGACGGCTTGGCCACCACCTCGATATCGTCGAAGGAACGCAACAGGACATCGAAGCCAACCGGGCCCTCAAACGGATTGGAACCGTACGACACCGACGAAATGCCGGTGACGCGAACCCTGGCGCCCACCGGAACCTGCTTCATGGGCGGCAACTCGAAGCCCAGATCCTCATCAGTGTGCCGATAAAGAACCGAGAATAGATGGCCGTCGGCGGCGAGCAGATACTCGTCCTGATGCTCTTCCCGGCCTTCCCTCACCACCTCGCCTTCAATCGAAATCAGGTCGAACGCATTCGTGCCTGAAGACAACTGGTCCCATCCGATTCTTTGCGGGGTTATGGGCGATCGCTTGTAGCTGTCTTCCACTTCGGCGTCGTTGAGGGTAAGCATTCCGTTGCGGACTGCCGCGTAGCCCGACGCGGTTGCCCGGTCGCCGAGGGTGAGGGGTTGTTCGTCCTTGGTCTCGATCCACAGGCTCTTGCCGCCATTCTGCAGCACCACCGACGCGCCCCGAAGGTAGTAGGTGATGGTTCCCTCTATAAGCGCTAAGATAACGCTTGACGTGTTCGAGGAACTGAGGTAGGCTTCGGTGCATGCCGGAGATGGAAGATTGGCAGGTTCTTCTAGGTTTATTTCCCGCTGGTTGGGAGCAGGAGGGGCGCAGCAGTGGGGCGGTGAGGCGTTTGCGCGGTTTTGATTCCGTCGAGGCCTTGCTGCGCACGCTGTTGT
>JASHUH010000114.1 GCA_030040115.1 Acidobacteriaceae bacterium
TGATCGGCAAAGAACAATTGATCCATTATGCGTTGCTGAACATGAGCCCCAACGAGGATACGATCGGACGTCCCTGCAAGGTGGGCAAAGAGGCAATCTTTGCCTTCCTGAAGGCTCTGGAACTTTTCGTGGGTCAGAACTACACCCAGACGGTCGCCAATTACGACAATGACGCGGCCACGATTACCAAGGCGCTCGAAACGTTTGGAGTCACCGCACTCCCCCGCCGGTATAACCCCGACGGTCTTGGGAATGTAACTCCTTCCTACAGTTGGCGAATTGATCCGGCCAGGGTAAAGATCACCGGACAGGAGGTGATGGAGCAGTTGGCCGCCACCAGTCCGGTCGCCATCGGCGCCAGGAGTCACGGCGCGGGGGGCGAGTCCGGACATTGGCCGGCAGACAACACGGATCAGAGTGTTCAGGAAGGCAACCTGGAGTGGAATCCGCAGACGCAGTCGATCGCCGCTGCGCCAATGGCTTGGTTGAATGGCGGGGACCCGCCAAGCAAGGAGCGCTCCTTCCGGCGAAACCAGGACCCGCACGTTTTCGGCTTTACGGTGTGGCAGCTCAAGGAGGGCGAGAGCAAGTACATCGCCAGTCGTCTGGTGGAAATCTTCAGCCAGGCCGAGAAGGCTTAGACCTGCTATGGAGCCGCCGCAAGAGTTGCGAATTGAGCGGCCCCTTGCGGCATGGGCCGCTATGCGTCAAAGAGATTGAAGCGGACTTCTTGGGGAAATGACGCTGGCGTCTGGGCCATTGCGGCGCCGCAGCAGGCGGCCATTCTTTTTGAGATGGGGCTCAAGTAATGGAGATCCGATCGCGAAGAGGAATCCTGAAGAATGCTGTAACCTCGGCGGCAGCGGCATTCTACGGAGTGACGTCGCGCAATGTTGCGGCGCAGGTTACGCCTCTCGTAAAGAAGAATGCTACTGCGAAGCCAGGCGCATCCGGTCAGGCGCCGCTGCCGTTCACCTCGGTGGTCTCTTACGGTAATTTGCTCTTTGTCGCCGGGATCGGATGCCCGTTCGAAGACACCATCGAAAAACAGACTAACTGGGTCATCGATCAGATCGAGAAAAATCTGACAGCCGCCGGCTCGTCGCTCGAAAAGGTGCTCAAAGTCAACGTGTACCTTGAAAATATCAAGAGTTATGACCGGATGAATGCGGTATATAAGACCCGAAACTGGGGAAAGGTTTTTCCTGCACGCAACACCATTTCGCCGGCGGCGTTACCAGGGACCGATCGCGGCCTGGCGATGGATTGTGTCGCGTATTTATAAATCGAACCTTCGGAAAGAAACCGGCAGCAAACCGAGAAAGGGAACTTGGCGGTCGTTATGGATACCAAAATTTGCCTCAGCAGCCGGCGGTCATTTGTTAAATTGATGGCCGCGAGCCCATTGTTTGCCACGATTGGCGCGCGAAACCTTGCCGCCGCGGTGACGAACGCCGTTAAACCCACCGCTGGACGATCGTACGCCGATAATGTCTATACCCGGCTCGGCGTGCGTCCCCTTATCAACGCCCGTGGCACCTGGACCTATGTGAGCGGCTCGCTTGAGTTGCCTGACGTACGCGAAACCGCCATCGAAGCGTCGCATTACTTTGTCGATATCTTCGAACTGCAAGAGGCCGTCGGGCGCAAGCTTGCCAAGATGTCGGGCGCCGAATCGGGAATCGTGACCTCCGGCGCCGCCGGCGCCATGGCCTGCGCCACCGCTGGTTGCATTGCCGGAACCGATCCGAAGAACGTTTGGCAATTACCCGACACCACCGGGCTGAAAGGCGAAGTGGTGATCATGGGCGGCCGCAGCGCGTTCGACAGCGCCATCCGCCTCACGGGCGCCAAACTGGTCATTGCGCACACCGTCGATGATTTGCCTTCGGCTCTTACTCCGCAAACCGCCATGGTTTACACCACCTGGAAAGACGACCGGCTCGCGCAGATACTCAAAGTCACCAAGCCCGCCGGCGTTCCCGTCCTTCTCGACGACGCGGCAGGCATTCCTCCGTTCGAAAACTTTACCCAGCACGTAAAGACCGGCGTCGATCTCTTTTGTTTCAGCGGCGGCAAGGGCCTTTGCGGTCCGCAATCGGCCGGTGTGCTGCTGGGCCGCAAGGATTTGATCGATGCGGCCATGGCCAACAACAATCCCTGGGAAGGGGCCGTTTGCCGGCCCATGAAGGCCGGCAAAGAAGAGATAGTGGCTATGCTTGCCGCCCTCGATTACTGGTCGAAGGCCGATCTGGGAGCGTTGAACAAGGAGTGGCAGGGCCGCGTGGAGCGCATCCAGAAGTTGGTCGACACCGTGCCTGGAGTCACCTCGGATATTGCCATTCCCAAAGGCGGCAACAGTTATCCCACGCTGACCGTGAACTGGGATGAAGCGAAGTTCGGCTTGACGGTCGCGCAGTGCGCCCAGCAATTACGCGATGGAGAGCCTCGCATCGAAGTCCTCACCAACAACAATCCCAGCGGCGTTCTGGCGCGGTTAAGGAAGGGCGACGAGGAGCGGCCTGGGCATCCCAATCGCCTGCAGATCATTTCCATGACCTTGCAGCCCGGTGAAGATTTGATTGTGGGTAACCGCCTCCGTAAGATCCTTAATCAAGCCCGTAAGCAATCCGCGTAGGAACGGTTCTTCCCTTCCATGAATGTCATAACTCAGCAAAGCTGCGGCAGCGCCGCCAGCGCTTCCGCGGCGACGCTGAAAACGGATCTAATTTGCTCATCCATGAGCCGCTTGTGAGTCATTCAGTCTCACTGAGCGCGAGAAGCAGCCCATCCTCTTAGGAAGATGAACCAGGACAAGAACCACAGATTCAGAAGTCGTGTTCAACCCTCGAAATTGAACATCAGAACGAGCCACGGTCATTGAGCCGTAAAGTTGCTGGCGGTCCGCAGAAGCGAACTCCGCACGAATTCCAGATGAGCACGAACTCGAATGGGATAGAATTCAGATAACCTGGGAAGCCAAGGTGGAAGTTCTGGCTGGATATTTTCAGGACTTCTAAAGAAATAGAGTAGTAGGGGTGAGTACGATCCGCCGGGGGAATCTCCCCCCGCGATTCACCGGCAACACCTCCTGTTGAGATTCTTGCGAACACAAATTAACCGGCAACGCACCTTTTCTGCTGCGGGATTATAGGAACTTTATGAAGTTCGCGATCGCCCTTCTTTGTTGCCTCGCTCTCGGACCGTTGGTTCTGGCCCAATCCTCTGGAGGCATTGCCGGCGCCGTCAAGGACCCTTCCGGCGCAGTGATCGCCGGGGCCAAAGTTACTCTTGCCTCCTCGCGCGGGGGGCAACCTCAAAGCTCGACCACCAACACTCAGGGCGCTTACGCGTTCCGCAACCTTGCCCCCGGAACCTACACAGTGACGGTGGATGTATCCGGCTTTGCGCCGTATACAAAGGAAAACGTCGCCATCCCCGCCGGGCCGTCTCAAACGCTGAATATCACCCTCCAAATCGCGGGCGTGAGTCAGAACATTCAGGTTTCCGCTGACGCCCCGCACGTCGATGTCGCCCCTGAAGATAACTCCAGCACAGTGACCGTCAGCTCCAAAAGTCTCGATGCTCTATCGGACGATCCGGACGAATTGGAGTCGGAGTTGCTCGCTTTGGCAGGGCCGTCCGTTGGGCCCAACGCCGGCCAGATTTACGTAGACGGTTTCACCATCGACACCGAAATCCCTCCGAAAAACTCGATTCGCGAGGTGCGGGTCAATCAGGATCCGTTCTCCGCCGAATACGACAGGCTCGGCTACGGCCGCATTGAAATCATCACCAAACCCGGAACGAACCAACTGCACGGCAGATTTACCGCCGATGGAAATGATCTTGCTTTTGACACCCGTGATCCATTTGCCACCGGCGAGCCCGATTATTATTCCTTTCTCGGCACGGCCGATCTAAGCGGCCCGATTAGCAAAAACGCCTCTTACTTTCTGGATTACCAGCACCGGAACATCGTCAGCGACGCCATTGTCAGCGCCTTCGTTCTGAACTCCAATCAAGTTCAGACTCCTTTCGCCCAAACGCTCGCGGCTCCTAATGCGCTGGATGTGGTGGGTCCGCGTCTGGACTACGCTCTCTCGTCTAATAATTTTCTTACCGTCAGCTACCAGATGTTTCGCCAGAATCAGCAAAATCTGGGCGTCGGACAGTTTGCGCTGGCTTCCCAGGGGTACACCTTGCATAGCCTGCAGAACGTCGTGCGCGCCAATGATACCCAGATCGTGGGCACTCGATTTGATAACGAACTTCGCTTTCAGGGGCAGGACCAGAGCTACACGGAGACTCCTGCAAGCCTCGCTCCTGAAATTCTTGTCATCGGCGGCTTTACAGGGGGCGGCAGCACCGAAGGCAATCTCAATTACCATCACCATCACCTGGAATTTGATGACATCGCCACCTACACCGCTTCCAAGCACACCTTTACTTTTGGAGGCAGAATCCGGATCGTGAGGGAACCCTACGTGAGCCCCGGCGATTTCAATGGGACCTATACGTTTTCATCGTTGTCGGCCTACGCAGCCGGAACCCCCAGGCAATTTACTCTCACGGTGGGAAATCCATTTACCCAGGTCTTCTCCGAGGATACGGGCGTCTATTTCCTCGATAACTGGCGAGCTCGTCCGAACCTCATGCTGAGCTACGGTTTGCGCTTCGAGACCCAGAATTACATCCATGACGAGGCGGATTGGGCGCCGCGGGCCAGCATCGCCTACGGCATCGGCCGGAACCCGAAGACGGTTGTGCGCGCCGGGTTCGGCATTTTCTATGATCGTTTCAGCCAGCAGCTTCAGTTGCAGGCCATGAGCCTGAATGGGGTGCGCCAAACCGAGTATCTCGTCAACGACCCCAACTTTTATCCCAACGTTCCTGCTGCTGCGGAGTTGATCGCCGACGGCGCGGCCACAACTATCTATCGCACCCAGCCCAACCTGCATTCGCCGTACACCATCCAATCGGCGGCTGGCGTGGAGCGCCAGGTGTCGAATGCAATAACGCTTTCCGTCACTTACCTCAACTCGATTGGAGACGATCAGCTCATCTCTAATAACATCAATGCTCCCCTGCCGGGAACCTACAACCCCGCGATCCCGAACAGCGGCGCGCGCCCCGATCCCTCTCTCGGCAATGTCTACGAGTACGAATCCGCGGCGATATTCCGGCAGAATCAGCTCATTACCAACATAAATGTTCGCGCTTCTAGAGGCGTTACGCTTTTCGGCTTCTATTCACTGGGCAAGGTCGATAGCGATACCGGCGGCGCAGCCTCTTTCCCGGACAATCCCTACGACCTAAGCGAAGATTACGGCCGCGCGTCCTTCGATATCCGCGATCGCGCATCGTTAGGCGGAACGTTCGCTCTTCCCTACGGCGTCCTGCTCAGTCCGCTCATGAACTGCCAATCCGGCGCTCCATTCAACTTCACCATCAGCCAGGATCTGCTCGGCAGTACGATTTTCAATCAGCGCCCGGCGTTCGCCACTTCTTCCACACCGTCGGCAGATGTGGTGACAACCCGCTTCGGGTCCTTCAACATCGACCCCGCGCCAGGCGAGCCGCTGATCCCGATCAACGCAGGCGCCGGTCCCGATAACTTTGTCATGAATCTCCGCGCGGGTAAAACTTTCGGGCTGGGAAGAATCACCGGCGAACATGCTGCGGGCGGCGGCGGCGTCCAATCGTCCACGAACGGAGCTCCAAGTGGAGGTTTCCGGGCCGGCACCACGTCGCAAGCCGCCGGTGGCGGAAGCTTGGGAAGCCGCGGGCTCGGTGACTCCATGAGTTCCGGTGGGTCCGCCGGCTCCACGAATCGTCGCTACAGCCTTACCCTGAGCGCCGAGGCTCGCAACCTTTTCAATGAGGTCAATCTCGCGCCCCCGGTGGGCAGTGTTACATCGCCGCTGTTTGGTAAATCGAATGGTCTTGCCGGAGGTGTGTATTCCTTCTCCGGCACAAACCGGCGCATCGACTTCCAATTGGCGTTGAACTTTTGAGCCTTTTGCGAGCCTTGCCCGTAGCATCCTTGCAACGTATCATGAGGCCTACCGCTTTTTTTGCCGCGCACAGTCGTTTGCATGACAAATGCTGACTACAGGAGTTTCGACCACGTATTTTCAACAGGTTTGATTTCGATAGGAGAAGACCGCTCTTTGTCGCGGGATTTTTAGATCGACGCCAACATCGCATCTTCAGAAGGCCGCTTCTTCTCGAGACTGGAAATCGCAGGCGATGGTGCGAAGAGATCGGTTGAAAATTTCGGGTCCGCATTCTTCGGCGTCCGCCTCGGTAGGCTCGAATAGGCGCGGGTCGGAATCAAGAGGAGAAATGGATTTACCGGACGTGGCTCCTGTTCGTATCGCTCTCGCAGCATGCCTGCTTTTATTTTTCGCCTGCCGGAGCCTCACCGCGCAGGAAAACTACGAGATTCAGGTCTATCCTTCCGAAACCATGGCTCCCGGCGTGCTCCTCACCGAGCTGCACAGTAATTACACGGTGGAGGGCAGCACCACCACTCAATTTGGCATGCTTCCAACGCAAGGTCAGGAGCACGAAACGGTCGAGTTTACCCAGGGCGTCAACGACTGGTCGGAAGTCGGATTCTACGTCTTTACCGAGGAGAAGAATGGGACCGGTGTGCAATGGGTAGGTGACCATATCCGTCCCCGCGTTCGCGTTCCGCCATCGTGGCGCTGGCCGGTCGGGGTCAGCCTATCCAATGAGATCGGCTATGCTCGCGCGGCCTATTCCAACCCCACATGGGTCTGGCAGATCATGCCCATCGTCGACCAATCGATTGGGAGATGGTACTGGTCCGTCAATACGACCATGTACTGGGGTATCCATCCCACCGGTCTGCCGCCGGGAACGCCCACATCCGTGAAGCAGTACTACTACCGCGACGTTTCGCCTCGCGGCGTTACCTTTGGACCGGCGGCCACCGTCACCTATCAGCCCAGGAAAGTTTTTAACTTCGGCGTGGAATATTACGGATACTGGGGCGAGTTCGGCCACTTCGTGAAGGTGCATAATCAGCAGCAGCAGTTCTTTCCCGTGGTGAACCTTTTTGTTTCCCCCAAATGGGAGATCAACTTTGGCGCCGGCTGGGGCGCCACGGCGTCCACCGATCATCTGATCGTGAAGGGAATCGTGGGCCACTACTTCGACTGGAGCCACCCGCACTTGAGCCGCCTGCTGCCGCATTAAAGGTCCACGCGGGCGATTAACCCTATGCCTGCCGCAATTCCCGAAATTGGGGATTGACGGGAAGCGCCCCAATCAATCTGCGCGTATAAGCGCGCCCCGGATCGGTGAACAGATCCGCCGTCCTGCGGCACTCCACGATCTCTCCCTGATCCATCACCGCTACGCGCTGGCTGATGGCCGCCACCGACAGAAGATCGTGCGAAATATAAAGGATGCCGATGCCCATCTTGCTGCTCAGCATCGAAAACAATTCCAGAATCTCCGCCTGCGTGATGAGGTCGAGCGCGCTCGTCGGCTCGTCGGCAATGAGCAGCGCCGGCCGGTGCAGCACCGCCATGCCGATGAGCACCCGTTGCGCCTGGCCCACGCTTAGTTCGGCGGGATAGCGGCGCAAAAAGCCCGGCTCGGCCGGGAGACTTACGTTTTCGAGCGTTTCCGTCACCGCCCGGGCGCATTCCTGACACGTGGAACGGCGGTGGACTTTCCAGGCTTCTTCTAACTGCACGCCAATCCGCAGCGCCGGATTCAGCGCCGACATCGGGCTTTGCAACACCAGCGCGATCTTCCTGCCGCGAAGCTTGCGCATCGCGCTCTCTTTCAACGCCATCAAATCGCGGCCGTTGAAGTGGATGAAACCCTCCGCCCTGCCGCGCTTCAAATAGAGCAGCTTCAAGATGGACAGCGCCAAGGTGCTTTTGCCGCATCCGCTTTGTCCCACCAGTCCCAAAACTTCTCCGCGACGAAGCTCAAGGCGCACGTCCTTCAGTACTCCGGGTTTCCCCGGATAGCTCGCCGAAATCCGAAGCGACAACAGCGGCGACTCCATCAGCGATCCCTCCGCCGCGTCGGTCCCATCCAAAGCTGCTCAATGTTCCAGTAGACCTGCGGCTGCAGCGCAACAGGATGCACATTATGCAGATTTGTCGAGACGGCAACCAGCGCGTCCTTGTTCACGAGATAAATGAACGGCGCTTGCCGCCACACAATCTCCTGCACCTCATCCACTGCTTCCTTGCGTTTCTTGGCTTCCATGGTGGAGGCTTGCGCCCGCATGAGGCGATCAATCTCCGCTTCCCATGCGGTGGCAGGCGTCTTTTGGTTCGGATTCCAAATATGATTCTCTCCCGAACTGAGCCAAACATTCATCTGCGCATCCGGATCGAGGCCGTTGTTCACCAGTCCCAGCAGGCAGGCCTCGTAGGCGTAACTGCGCGTGATGCGCTCCAGCAGCGAAGGAAAATCCAGAGTCACTATGTTCAGCCGGATTCCAACCCCGGCCAGATCCTGCTGGATCATTGCCGCCATGCGTTCCCGCGAACTGTTGCCGGCGTTGGTGATCAGGGAGAACTCTACGGTGCGCCCGCTCCGGTCGTAGAGCACCCCGTTACGCAGTGAAAACCCGTCCTGGGTCAAAAGCCGCAGCGCGGACTTCTGGTCAAATGGGTATGGACGCAAACGCGCGTCGAACCAGAACCGGTTCGCGGGCGATATCCAGCTCACCGCCGGCTGCGCGTGTCCGTGAAACACTACGCGCGCCAGATCCGCGCGGTGGATCGACTCCGAGATGGCGCTGCGGAATCGGGCTGATGCGAACCACGCCTTCTTGTAATCCGGCAGAGGCGCGTTCGGAAACTGGTTAAACCAGATCTGCTCGGCGTCCATCGACACGCCCGCATCGTGGATCGTCGCAGGCGCGCGCGCCGCCAGCCGGTCGTAATTCTCCGCGCTCAATGAGTCGATGAAATCGATCTCCCCGCGCTCGAAACGCAGCATCTCGATGTCGCGATTCTGCTCAATGTCGATGTGGATCGACTCAATATAGGGCAACTGGCGACCGGCCGAATCCCGCTTCCAGTAGTTTGCATTGCGCTTTAACAGCAGGTACGAGCCGGCTTTGTTCTCAGCCACGTAATAGGGTCCCAGCACCGCCATCTCGCGGTTGGGCGAGTTGACCGACAGAATCGCCACCTGGTCGAAGAGCTTATCCAAGCCCGCGATGGGGGCGGGGAATTTGATGTAAATCCGATCCTCGCCACCCATCCGCGTCTCGACTTCGCCATTGCCGAATCGGAAGGAGTCGCCCGTAGGCGAATGCATTGCCGGATCCATCAGCCTGTGGATGGTGTAAGCCACGTCCGCGGCGGAGAAGGGCGTGCCGTCGGAAAACCGCACATTCTTGCGCAGCGTAAAGCTGATGGCGTCGCCCGCGCGGTTCATCTTCCACGCTATGGCCAGCTCCGGCTGCAACTGCTGCGTCATCCGGTTCAAACGCACCAGAACGCCTCCGGTCAAGTAACGAATCGTTTCCGAAGCGTCGTCGTCCACCAGCAACGGATTCAGCGTCTTCGGCTCCGAGTGGATGCAGAAACGCAACTGGCTGCCGGGCTGCGCCCATGATCCCGGAGCGCCTGGCAAGGCCCGGCAAAAGCCCACAACCAGCAGAGCGATCAGTTCCCGCCGTTTCATGTCCACACCTCCCGATTTTCCAGCGCCACATGGAAACAACTGACCGTAAGTACAAGCAGCAGCAGTGGGGCGAAGAGCCATGGCTGCGCCGAAAACGCCGAAAAATTCTCGAGCTCGCGCAACAAGCTGCCCCAGGAAGGCAGCGGCTCCGCCACGCCCAGGCCCAGGATCCCGAGGTTCGCCTCGGTGAGAATGAAAACCGGAATGGAAATCCAGAATTGCGCGGACAACACCGGCATCAGGTTGGGAATCACGTGACGGCGCAAGAGCCGCCACCCACTGCTGCCCGAGGCCCGCGCCAATAACAGAATGTCGGAGTCGCAAAGCGCGCGCGCGTCGGCGCAGATCACGCGCGCCGCGGCCGCCCATCCCAGGCAGCCCAACAAGGCAAACGTGATCGCCACCGACGCAAGCGGCGAAACATTCAAGGGCAGAAACGCACGCGCCGTGATCAGCAGAAACAGCCAGGGCAGCGACAGAAACAGGTCCGTCGCCGCCATCACGCACCCCTCCAGCCATCCGCCGGCAAATCCCGCCGCACCCCCGATCAGGGCCGCCAGGGCGCTCGACACCAGCGCTGCTGCGGGCGCCAGCAACACCGAGATGCGCGTTCCGTAAAGCAGCCGGGAAAACCGGTCGCGTCCAAGGTCGTCGGTACCCAGCCAATGCTGGCTCGAAGGCGCCACATCCGGCAAATCCCGGAACTGGCGCGCGTAAGAGTCCGGCGCAATCCAATTCGCCAACAGCCCGGCGGCCAACACCACCACCAGAAACGTCATCGCCGCCCGCCGCGCCCATTTCATGCGCCGCCCTCCCGTGGGCGCCGGGCCAGCAACTCGGCGCCGGTGTTGGCCACCAGCGTGATCAGCGTGACGATCATGGTCAGGTCCACCAGCAGCGCCAGATCGCGTCCCATAGCCGCTTTCCAGGCAAGCTGGCCGATGCCGGGAAGATCGCACAGCACCTCCACGGGGATCGCCGCCGCCAACGCCAAGCTCACCGAAACCCCGGCCAGCGCCAGCAACTGCGGACCGGCCACGGGCAAAATGTGCCTTATCAGCACCCGCAAACCTCCCAGCCCCTTGGCCCGTGCTGTCAGCACGTGCGGCAGTGAGGCGGCGCGCAACAGCAGATTGCGCGCAAACTGAAAGATCTTGGGGAATACGATGAGGCCGATCACCAGCCGCCCCGGCGCCTGGATAATCACGAACAGAAGCGCCAGCACCGCGGCCGGCACACAGAGCAGAACGCTGGCCGCCAAACCGGCCGTGAGATCGGCCCATGCCGACCGCCACATCACTGCCGCAATGGCGAGGCCCAGCCCCGCTGCCCAGCCCAACGCCAATCCAAGTCCCACGGATTCGAGCGTCTCGGGAAATCGCTCCGCCAGAAGCTGCCGCACCGGTTCCTGGAGCGTTTGCGATTGGCCTAGATCGCCCCGCACCATCCGGCCCAGAAAATGAACGTAGAACCCAGGCAGACTTTCGTCTTCACCGCGCGCCTGTCGCAGCGCCGCCACGCTTTCCCGGCTCAATCGGCTGTCCAACTCCTCCGCGTCCTGCCCAAATCCAGGCGCCATCCGCGCCAGCGTGGCGCCCAGAAAGCCGCCCAGCATGAGCACGAGCAGCATCCGCGCAGTGTGCCGCGCCAGCGCGCGCAGCCAAAATCTACCGGGCGTGCGCACAGTCACCCCCGGCGCTGAAACGGAACCGAACCATATCCCGCTTATCGGCAGGCCACCGCCGGTGATGAGCTTTTGCCTATCGAACGGCGTTCACGCGGTCCCGGGTCCGGTGATGAGGAAATCGCCCGGCGGCCATGCCGGCTGCGTCAGGCGCGCGCCGTTCCAGACCGGCCGCGCGCCCCCGGTGGCGCTTGCCCTCAGGTCAGATGGGTGTACGATTTCGGAACCGGTAGCTCCATCGGCGCCTTGACCGCGTCCCCGCGAACCGGCATCATGCTTGCTGGGACACCAGCCTTAGCCGGCGGAGGCGCCATGGATCGGGAGCAAGCTCGCAGTCGAATTCAGGAAATCGGAATCATTCCCTGTGCTCGGGTTGCAGTCGCCGAGCAGGTGTGCTTCGCCGCCAAAGCGCTCTACGCCGCCGGCATTCCCATCCTTGAAGTCACGCTCACCTTTCCCGACGCGCCCAAGGTCATCGGCGAGATTGCCCAGCGTTATCCCGACATGGTCGTGGGCGCCGGAACCGTGCTCGATGAGGAAAGCGCGCGCCAGTGCGTGGAGGCGGGAGCCCGGTTTCTCACCAGCCCGGGACTGGTTCCCAAAGTAGTGGCCTGCGCCCAAACTGCGGAGGTGCTGGTCTTTCCTGGCGCGCTCACGCCCACTGAAGTCATCGCCGCGTGGCAGGCGGGCGCGGATTTCGTGAAAATTTATCCGGCCGCCGCCGCCGGCGGAGCCCACTATCTCCGCGCCCTCAAAACCCCTCTGCCTCAGGTTCCACTGATCGTTTCCGGAGGCGTCAACCAATCGACGGCTTTCGACTACATCCTCGCCGGGGCCAGCGCCATCGGCATCGGCGGCGAGTTGCTGCCCTCCGACACCCTCGCCCATCGGCGCGAAGATCGCATCCACGAGCTCGCGCGACGCTTCCTCACCATGGTCAAAGAGGCCAGAGCCCAGCGCGACGGGAACGGAAAATAAGCGGCGGCTGGTTTTCTTGCCCAGCCGCCTTCGCCTTACATTTCTTTCACGCCTTCGACAAACGCCTTCAGCTTGCGCGAACGCGACGGATGACGCAGCTTGCGCAGCGCCTTGGCTTCGATTTGGCGGATGCGCTCGCGCGTCACCTGGAAGCTCTGCCCCACTTCTTCCAAGGTATGTTCCGAGCCGTCTTCGAGCCCAAACCGCATCTTGATCACCCGCTCTTCCCGCGGCGTCAATGTGCGCAGCACCTGGGATGTGTACTCCTTCAGGTTCACGCTGATCACCGCCTCGGACGGCG
>JASHUH010000011.1 GCA_030040115.1 Acidobacteriaceae bacterium
AATCGATTCTTTGACCCACCGCAAGACCTTTGCGATGCCCTCTTCCGCCAATTCGACAACGTACGACATCATCCCCAGGAGATCGAGAACCTCCTTCATCCCTTTTTTTGATCGCCATGTCGAATTATTTATGCGCGGATATAGAGCTTCTTTGAAAACGCCAGCGTGAGCAGGGTTAAACGGCGCATGTGGAGGCGAGTGGTAGCGTTCAACCGCCCAACGAAACTGGTTGGAATCAGGCTCGGCCCTGGTTCCGGAAACCAATTCTGGAATATCACCGGGAACCCGAATGGGTGCTCGACGTCCTCCATTCATGGCAAGGGCGCGACCAGGTATTGCAAGAGCGCATTCACCGCGCCGGCCGATGGAACCTTTTCCACGGCGCAGAACCGCAATGTATTCAATAATCCTGGATTCTGGGAATGGAATATGGCCGTCCGCAAGCAGTTTCCGCTCGGGAAACGGGAAGGATCGACGCTTGAGTTTCGCGCCGAGTCGTTTGATCTGCTCAATCACGCCAACTGGGGCTCCGTGGAATCCACCCCGCTCGATTCCAGCTTTATGCAAGTAACCAAAAAGACCGATAGCCTCAACCTGCAATTTCAACTGAAACTCGCGTTTTAGAACGGTGAGCTATGCCTGATTCCTCTAGATTAGGCGCTCTGCTCGGTGACTGCGTAATACGGCTGGTTCGATAGTGTCGAGTTGAATGCGGGATACAGCCATGCGGATTCGTTCTTGTGCTCGAAGCCGAAGTAATACTGCAATGGGTAGACGGACTGGGTGTAATCGGCGGGAATTGTAGCGCTGTACTTGCGGCTGCCGCCTTCCATTTCCACAGACAGCCATCGTTCTGCTTGGTTGACATGGCGATAGTAAAGGCGAGCCGAGGTCGGTGCCGCTTGGCCGGTTGCACCGGAAACCTGCAGAGACAGAGGGAACGGCCGGCCTGGGTGAAAGCTTTCGGGCGGAGTGTGCGCGCATTGGACAGTCGGCCGGTTGGGCTTGCCTGTCGCGGCGCCGATGGCCTGCGCCGCGTTTTGCGCCGAGGCAGTGGAAGCCGGCGCAGAGTGCAGTTTTCCTTCCATTGCCGAGAGATCGACATCGATCCCGGCGAGCCGGTCGCTCCAGGTTCCCCGGCGCATGGGAACCCGGCCATAGGTGATGTCGAGTTGATAGACTCTGTTGGCTCGCTGCGCCATGGCGGCCCAAGCGTTGCGCGCCTTGCGGTACTGCTCAAGCGCGAGCTTGCCCGCCTGCGCGTCGCCGGTCCGCTGAAAGATTTCAAACAGCACCCCGCTCCGTATCTTGGCCGCGAAAAAGCGGCCCAGCCCCACCTGGATCAGAACGTCTTCTTCCATGCGCCGGAAGCCGGGCGATGCCGGCGCAGTTGTCCAGCTGCGCGCCTCGGCCAGCGCGCCGCTCGATGCGGCCACAAAGTTTTCCATCCACTGCGCCACTTCAATGGGAGAGTACTTCGGGTTCGACCTTCCCGCCAGCAGGTCCGCGGCATGCTCGGTGATCGTGGAAAAAAGCTGCGGGTCCAGGGGGCTCACGGTCCCAAAGCATACTGGCTTGGGCGTGTCATGGGATGGCGGAGGCTCGCTGCCGATGACGATCGGCATATTGCTATACAGCTCCGGCCAAAAGGACTGATTCGCTACTGCGGCAAGATGCGCCGAGGTCAGGAGGGGAAGAATGCGGCTGGCGTTCGCTACCGCCGTTTCGACCGGGATGGCGCCCGGCCCGAATTCATCGCGAAGCGGCCGACGCCATGCTTCCGGATCGGCATCGGGATTGTAGAGCTTCCGGCCCCAGATTCGATAGTAGTAGGTAAACTTTTCCCAATCGGCTTGGGGATGGAGCGAGGCGTCCGCGTAGGCGCAGCGGCCGCCAGGCAGTCCGGAGCCTTCCCGGCCCTTGAAGGTCAGAGGCTCCATAAGGTCAAGTCCGGCCGCGCCGCAGAAATGCGCGGTTCGACCGTAGGCCGCCGCCATCTCCGGGTCAGCGGAGAGCAGGTGGCGCTGCGTCCCCGGCCACAGCCTGTACCACAGCTTGTAGCGGGCTCCCTGCTTGTAAAAGTCGGCATATCCATAGCGGGTAAATAGAAGCGACCCGCTGCTCAAGCTGGTCGGGCCTGACCTCCCTTCTCGGGGCTTGCGAGTCTCCAGGGCGCGGATATCCGCCTGCTGGTAGCCGAGACTCTGGTGCTCCGCCGAATACTTGGCGCTCAGCTTGACCGGCATTCCGGTATCCGCCGCTATATCGATCATCGTCTGGCTCACACCCTTGGCGTGCATGTCGATCTCGACCGTGCGCCCGCAGCCGGTGATGGCTTCAAAAAGCGTTCTCCAGAACGAGTAATCCCCCTCCGGGATTCCGCTCTCTCCATGAACGCGCAGCGTGAGACCTTGGATCTGGGGACACTCCTTCAGAATCATCGCCAACGCGTCGCGGCAGTAGGGCGCGTGGGTTTCCGGTGTCAAGCCTTCGATATTGTGATATGCAAAAGGGCTATCCGTCCATTGGTAGGCATGGTCCCAAATGCCCAACTGGAAGTGCAGACCGCGCGCGGCCGTCTGTGCGGCGATGAACTT
>JASHUH010000115.1 GCA_030040115.1 Acidobacteriaceae bacterium
GGCTGGAGTTGGTGTTCACGTTCTTGATCGCTGGTTCCGTCGCCGCGGCGGCCGCCTCGGCGTCCCGAGCCAGCGCTCCGCCCTCCATCAGAGCCAGTGACGACTTGATCACGCCGCGGCGGCTGAAATTGGACTTTTTCTCTTCCGGCATAATTCGATCCCTTTCCAAGCCGAGCCTGGCTTTCTGCAACTACTTCTGTGATACAGCGCGCCATTTCACGCGCAAATGGCGCCTCTTCTGCGCCGGGCTCCGCGATCCTCCCTGCTCCTTCGAAGCGAAGCAGACGGCGCGTGCAAAAACTTGGTGATGAACGATGGCCGCAGTATATCCCGCGCCGATCGCGCCGGTCAACGGTATGTTCGCCGGGCCCGAAGAAGCGGGGCGCGCAGAGCATCGCAGAAAATTGGCGCTGAGTTGCTGCGGCTGATCTTGCCCGGATCCAAGGCGGGAAAAGCCCACGAACATCCTGAGCTTCTCAGGGAAGTTGGATCGTTGACCCCCGAAAAGCCGCGGCGCACGCCGTGGCGTGCGCCGAAGTTGGGATAGCATTGCACCGAGAGGTTTGCCTACACAGGCATTTTGCGCTTGGTGGACTCGCGCCCGATGATCGCCGCCGCCTCCGGCCCCTCCAGCACCATCGAACCCTCTTTAATTGCGGTGAGCACATAGGCGGGGCTGTTGGGGTCGGGACTGCCACCGTTGAGAAACATGACGTGGTTCTTTTTGCAAAGCTCGCGCACGTTCTCTTTTACTTTGAGCATCTCCGGCCGCACCAGTGTCTCGTCGAACGGGATCGCGCGGTCTTCGGGCATGATCGACAGACCGTACAGCCAAAAGCTGTGATCTCCCGGTCCCCACTCCGCCATCGAAA
This sequence comes from Acidobacteriaceae bacterium, assembly GCA_030040115.1. Taxonomy (GTDB): domain Bacteria; phylum Acidobacteriota; class Terriglobia; order Terriglobales; family Acidobacteriaceae; genus Telmatobacter. The sequence goes on from JASHUH010000115.1 coordinate 873, forward strand.
TCCCGGGCAGGGCGATCGTCTGCGCGGAATCCGCATCGGCATAGGTGTCCTCGATCTTGACCCCGAAGATCATCTCGCCCTTGGGATTGAGCGGCCACAGGTCAGCGAGATGGTTGTACTTGTTGGTGTCTACGCCCCAGATGTACGCGGCGTACCCGGCGCTGGACCCGCGCAGACCCTGATAGTCGAGCTTGGGAATCCCCGGCCGCTCGAAAGGATAGCGCATCGCCATCTGCGTGGCCACTTTCACCGCCCCGGCGTTGCGCGCGTGGCACATGTGGATGCCGTGAATGCCGCAATCCAGCAACTGCTCCAGAACCCAGCTGTTGGCGCGCATATACTCCGGATCGAGCCCAATGATGCCGGTCTCCACAAAGACGGCCGGCGTCCGGTGACCGCTGCGCGTCGGGCCTCCGTCCACCAGCCCGCGCATGAACTCGCGCAACTGCATGAAGTCCAGAGCCCCATGCTCCATCTCCACGTTAATCGCGTCCATGTAGGTCTGGGCCATGCGCACGCCTTGCGCGTAAGCATCCACGCCCGGCGCCAAGCCGGAGCCGTCATAGTAGACCGGCTGGCCGTCTTCCCACAGTTCGATGGCCTTGTTCACCCGCCGCGGTTTGTAGTTCCAGTCCACAGACGAAGGCTGGGTATGGGTATTGGCCGGCGCCATCATGCGGGTCCCGTACATGCCGCCGCCCGCGGGCCCTCGCTGTTGCCCGGCGCCTTGGCCAGCGCCGCCGGCGCTTTCCTGCCCCAGCACGGTGTTCGCGGCCATCCCCATACCCAAGGCCGCACCCGTTCCCAACAAATCTCTTCTTGTGATTTTCATTTGCCCCTCCGGCTCTGCTACCGGTCGGCTTTACGGACTTGCTGGCCTTCTTTGCGCCGATTGTGCCGGTGCATTCCCACGGTCAAAGACCCGAAGCAATGTAATTTATCGTGAGCAGCCGTTCATCATGGGCCCGGCTTGCAAGGATTGAGGAGGGGTCCGCAAAGGCTCCCGCCGGCCTTCGCCCCAACGAAGGCCGGCGCCCTCAAGCACAACCCTAAACCGGCATCTTGCGCTTGGTGTATTCGCGACCGATGATCGCCGCCGACTCCGGCGCCTCCAACACCATGGCTCCATCCTTGATTTGCGTGATGGCGTAGGAGGGGCTGTTCGGATCGGGGCTGCCCGCGTTGAGGAACATCACGTTGTTCTTCTTGCAGTTGTCCAGAACCGCCTGCCGCACCTTCACCATCTCCGGCCGCGTGGTAACGTCCGGCGGACGCGAACCGTCGTCCGGCATGATCGAAAGGCCGTAGAGCCAGAAGCTGTGATCTCCCGGACCCCACTCCGCCATCGAAATGCCGGGCAGCGCGATGGTCTTGTCCACGTCCTGGTCGCAGTACGTGTCCTCGATCTTCACCCCGAAGATCATTTCGCCTTGCTTGTTCAACGGCCAAAGGTCGGCGATGTGATTGTACATGTTTCCGTTCACGCCCCAGATCTGCGCCGCATAGCTCGCGCTCGATCCGCGCAGGCCCTGGTACTCGAGCTTCGGAATCCCCGGCCGTTCGAAGGGATAGCGCATCGCCATCTGCGTGGCCACTTTCACGGCCTCGGAGTCGCGCGCGTGGCACATGTGAATGCCGTGGATGCCGCAATCCAGCAACTGCTCCAGAACCCAGGTGTTGGCGCGCATATACTGCGGGTCCAGGCCGATAATGCAGGTCTCGACGAAGACCGCCGGGGTGCGGTGGCCGCTGCGCGTTGGGCCTCCGTCCACCAGGCCGCGCATGAACTCGCGCAACTGCATGAAGTCCAGGGCCCCGTGCTCCATCTCCACGTTAATCGCGTCCATGTACGTCCGCGCCATGCGCACGCCCTGCGCGTAGGGGTCCACACCGGCTCCCAGGCCCGAGCCGCCGTAGTAAATCGGCTGGCCGTCTTCCCACAGTTCAATCGCCTTGTTGACGCGCTTCGGCTTGTAATTGTAGTCCACTGAGGAAGGCTGAACGCCGCTGTTCACCGGCGGTTCCATCCGCGTCCCGAACATGCCCCCCATGGGGCGACGCCGCGCCTGGGGAGCGGCTTGCTCGCCCTCCTGCCCCAGCACGCCTTGGGTCGCCATTCCCACACCGAGGGCCATCCCCGCCCCGAGCAGGTCTCTTCTCTTGATCTGCATACTTTCCTCTCCTTATTGAATAACCGGTGGTTATTGATTGGCCCTCGCTCTTCCACACGGGCTCAGCGAGAGGTTAAACGTTCAGATTTCGTCTAGCTTTTTTTGACCCGATGAGAGATGGATTCCGGGATGCCTCTGTTCACTTCCGGCTGCGAACCGATCTACCACCAACCGCGATGAAAGTCTAGCTCAAACGAATATATTGGGGATATGACTGCACACCGCGGCAACGGTGACAGTACTCCCTGCCGGCAACAGGTGTCAAGAGTCAGCTTCGCGGCCGGTGAGGGCTTTCCCCGCAAATATCGCAATACGGGACGCTGTTGCATGCCCTTGTTCAGGTTCGACGTGGTCGGAAGCATTTCGTCAATATGGAATCAAGCGGCGCAGCTTAAGCCCTCTAACCGCTCCATCAGCCGCCCTCGGTCAGTGGCCGAAGCCGCGGATCTTGGTTTACCGGCCTCTGGATCAGAGAACAAGGAGCTCGCAAATGAGCAACCCAACCTTCCTGTCGCGGTCAAAATAGAATTGTCTTGGTTTAAAATCGCGAAGGTGCGGTTTCCAGAGACCTATTTGCAAGCCGGGTATCCTGCCGGCAATGGTTCCGCAAACTCAGACTCGTCGCCATCACAACAATCGCGGGTTACCCCCGTTGGAGAATTAGCTTATGAGTTTCTTTATTTCGCGCAGAAATCTCATCAAAGGTTTGAGCGCCACCGCCTTGGCTTCCGAAGTTTTACCTAAGGTAGCCATGGCCCAAGCGGAGCAATCGCAGCCATCGGAGCAACCGGGAAAGAAACCGTGGTGGCTGGGCAACGGCATGCCTCAGGAGAGCGCTTCCACGCCTAAAATCGCCGACGCCATCAGCCTGCGCGATGGCGTCACCGACGCGGCCATTCGCGGCGTGGTGCAAATCGGGGTCTATCATGTGCTTTCCGGGGGCCCGCACATTCCCTGGACCGTCGATGAGCTTCAACCCATCGTCGACAAGCTCAAAGCCGGCGGCGTCGCCCTCGGCAACCTCATGATCGATGGTTTCCCCAACACCATCTACGGCCGCCCAGGACGCGATGAAGAAATCGACAAAGTGCGGCAATCCATTGAGGCCGCGGGTAAAGTAGGCTTGCCGGTGGTCGAATATAACTTCTACGCCCATCGCGCCATGGAGGGCTATTACGAAGAGACCGGCCGCGGCGGCGCCGGTTTGACCGGCGTCGACTACGACCGCGCCAAAGGCTTGCCGCCATTGCCCAACGAGGGCGCGCACACCCTCAATGAAATGTGGGCCAACATCACCTATTTCCTCAAGGCCGTCATTCCCACCGCCGAAAAGGCCAACGTCCGCCTGGCCCTCCACCCCAATGATCCACCTTTCCCGCTCAGCCGCGGATCCCAGCAGATCATGGCCACCTTGGCTGGTTGGAAGCACCTCATCTCCATCGTCGACAGTCCCTCGAACGGAATCACGTTCGATTGCGGCGTCACCCGCGAAATGGGCGAGGATCCGGTCGCCGTCTGTCATTACTTCGGCAGCCGCGACCGCATCAACCACATGCACTACCGCAACCCGCATGTCTTCACGCCTTACCTGAAATACGTGGAAGGCTTCATCGATGAGGGCGACGTAAATATGTTCGCGGTCATGCGCGAGCTCATCAAGGTCCATTACACGCGCGAGGTCTATCCCGAGCATCCGCGCGCTATCGACTACGATCGCGAGCGCGGCCCCATCCACGGATATCCGGGCGGCGGCGGGTACGCCGGCAACCTCTACGACATCGCCTACGCCAAGGCCATGCTCCAGGCCGCGCTGATCGTCGAGCGCGGATAAAGCGAAATCGCATCTTTGAACGGCCACCGGCCGGCGCGAGGGCGGGCAATTTACCCGCCGTCGCGCCAATTTATAAAATCTTAATGAACCCGTCGTGTAAAATCAGCCCTAGGAATGGAGCTATTCCTCAATCTCGCTTGGGCCGCGGTGTCTGTGTGCATGATCTGCCTGTGGCTGCGCTTGGCGCCGCGCACCGGACCGGGGCGCCGCATCCAGTTTGTCGCCCTGGCGATGATTATTCTCATCCTGCTCCCCGCCATCTCCATGACCGACGACCTGCAGGCGGCGAGGAATCCTGCGGAAATCGACACCTGTTTGCGGCGCGACCATGAATGGTCGAGCCCGCATTCCATTGTTCCGGCCGTAGCCCTGCTCCCGCTTCTCGTCTTCGCCAGTCTCGATTTCCGCATCCGCGGCGCCGTTCTTCCCGGCCGTCAGGCAGTCGCGCCGCCGGCCAATCCCTTCCTCGGTCCCATCGAGAACCGCCCTCCACCATCCGCTTGATCTCCCGCGCCCGTTTCCTCCTCCGCTAACGTTCTCGAATTCCCCTTGCTCGCCGCCATTGCGCGGCGCAAAAGGCCGTATATGAACGAATTCCTCCGCTTTCCGTCCACCGCGGCGGTGGTTGCGCTGCTGGCGCTGGCACCCGTCTGCCTTGGGGCGCAGCAAGCGCTCACCTGGGACCAGGTGAGGGCCCGCTTTGAAGCCAACAATCCCGCCTTGAGGGCCGATGCCGACAACGTGGACGAGATGCGCGCTGAAGAAATCACCGCGGATCTGCGCCCCAATCCGCAGTTCGGCGCCACCGTCGACGGCACCCAGATTGCTCCCAACAAGGGCGTCTGGGAGCCGCTCCAAGGCACGTTTGAAGTGCCCAGCATCAGCTACCTCCACGAGCGCGATCACAAGCGCGAGCTGCGCCTGCAGAGCGCGCAGCAGGGCACGCAGATCACGCAATCGCAGCACGAAGACCTCGATCGAACCATGGTCTTCACGCTGCGCTCGGCCTTTGTGCAGACTCTCGAGGCCAAGGACGTGCTCGATATGGCGCGCGCCGACCTCGACTATTACGACCACATCATCGCCATCAGCCGCGACCGCCTCCACGCCGGTGACATCGCCCAGATCGACTTCGACCGCATCGAGCTGCTGCGCGTGCAGTATGAATCGGAGCTGCAGACAGCTATCGTCAACCTGCGGACGGCGAAGATTCAACTGCTGCAACTGCTGAACGATCAAACCCCGGTGGCGCAGTTTGACGTCACCGGGCCGTTCGATTTCTCCAGCACGCTTCAGCCGCTCGCCGACTTCCGCCAGATCGCCCTCGCCAACCGCCCTGACCTGCAGGCGGCCCTCCAAACCATTCAGCAATCGGTGACCAACCATAAGCTGGCCGTGGCGAACGGTTCCACCGACCCCACGTTCGGCGCCTGGTATACGCACAATGCCTCGACGAACAATCCCAACGCCACCCAGACTCTCGGTCTCAGCGTCGACATTCCGCTGCGCGTCTTCGACCGCAATCAGGGTGAAAAACAGCGCACGCAAATCGACATCGACCGCAGCCGCGAGGCCAGCGAGGCGGTCCGCGCTCAGGTCTTCTCCGACGTAGACACGGCTTACGCCGAGGTCCAAAGCAACATCGCCCTGCTCCAGCCTTACAAGGACAAGTACAACGCCGAAGCGCTGCATGTGCGCGACACCGTCACCTATTCCTACCAGCACGGCGGCGCCTCGCTGATGGACTTCCTCAACGCGCAAAGCGATTACCGCCAGGTCCAACTGGCCTACGCGCAGCTCGTCGCCGCCTATCTGACCGCGGCGGCGCAATTGAATCTTGCCGTCGGGCGCGAGGTGATTCCATGAAATACCCATCCTTTTTGAAAATTGCCTGCTGCCTCGGCGTTTGCGTTGTGTTTGCAGGCTGCGGAAAAAAGTTCGATCCCGCCAGCGGAGCGGTGTCGCAGGCCCAGGTCGTCGAGACCGGCAACGCCGCACTTGTCTCCGTCGAGAAGCCGGAGCAGTACCCGCTGGCGACGGCGGGCCGCGTCGATGTGCCGGACAGGCTGAACGTCACCGGCGCCGTGTTTCCCGATATCTCGCGCGAGGTTCCCGTCATCTCGCTCGCCAACGGCAGGGTGGTGGACATCAAGACGCGGCTTGACGACAACGTCAAGAAGGGCCAGTTGCTCTTCAGCGTCCAAAGTCCCGATATCAGCACCGCCTTCGACGCCTATCTCAAAGCCGTCAACGACGAGCAAATGAACAACAAAGCCTATTTGCGGGCTAAAGATCTTTACGCGCACGGCGCCATCGCGCAGTCCATGCTCGAGCAGGCTGAGGACGCCGAGAATGACGCCAAGGCCGACCTCGTCGCCGCCGAGGAACAGTTGAGGATTTTCGGCGTTGACAAGGACCACCCCAGCCCCATCGTCAATGTCTACGCTCCCATCTCCGGCGTGATCATCGGCCAAAACATCACCAACGCCGCCGCGGCCGGAGTGACCCTGTCGGGAACCGCCACTGCGTTCACCATCGCCGACCTGAGCCACGTCTGGATTCTCTGCGATGTCTATGAGAACGATTTACCCAAGGTCCATCTCGGGCAGCAGGCCGAGATTCGCCTGGACGCCTATCCTGACCGTCCGCTCCGTGGCCGCATCAGCGACATCGGACCGGTCCTCGATCCCACCATCCGTACTGCCAAAATCCGCATTGAAGTGCTCAACCCCGGCATTCTGCGCCTGGGCATGTACGTGACCGCCACCTTCCTGAGCCGGCAAAAGGTGGCCCACGCCGTCGTTCCCGGCACCGCCATCCTCCACCTGCACGATCGCGACTGGGTCTTTGAGCCCGCCGCAGGTAAACAGTTCAAGCGTGTGGAAGTGAAAGCAGGCAATATGCTGCCCGGCGGCAATCAGGAGATTATTTCAGGCGTCGCGCCCGGCCAGCAGGTGGTCAAGGACATTCTCGCGCTCGAAGCCACGTTGGAGGCGCAATGATCCGGCGATTGGTCGATTTTGCGCTCCAGAACCGGTTGCTGGTTCTGGCCATCGGCATCCTGCTCTTCGCCTGGGGCATTATTTCCTTCGAGCGCTTGCCGGTCGAGGCTTATCCCGATGTAGCCAACAACTATGTCGATGTCATTGCCCAATGGCCCGGCATCTCCGCCGAGCAGATCGAGCAGCAGGTCACTATTCCCATTGAAACCGTGATGAACGGCATCCCCGATGTAGCCCACGTGCGCTCGTGGTCCATCTTCGGGCTGTCGACCGTGGAAATGGTCTTTGGCGAGGAGACCACCGACTTCGAAAACCGCGAACGCGTTCTGGAGCGGCTCTCCCAGGTCAGCTTGCCTCTCGGCGTGGTTCCGCAGATGGGCACCGACTGGAGTCCCGTCGGCCAGATTTATTTCTACACCCTGCGCAGCACCAATCCCGAGTACGACGTCATGAACCTCAAGACGCTCGAGACCTGGACCGTCGAAAAGGACCTCAAGACCGTTCCCGGCGTCGTCGACATCAACCCCTTCGGCGGACCCACCCGCGAGTACCAGGTGCGCCTCGATCCCGACAAACTCGTCGATTACGGGCTCAGCCTCAGCCAGGTGGAGCAGCAACTCACCAACAACAACGTCAATGGCGGCGGCAGCTTTATTCAGGAGGGCGCGCAGCAGGTCAACGTACGCGAGGTTGGCCTCGTCCGCGATATTCAGGACATCGGCAACACCGTCATCACCATGCGCGGCGGCACGGCGATCCGCGTTAAGGACTTGGGCGTCGTCACCCAAGGGCCCATGATCCGCCTCGGCCGCTTCGGCGACGCCTATCACGACAAAAACGGAAAGCTCATCGACAACGACGATGTGGTTTCGGGCATCGTCGCCCTGCAGAAGGGCGCGAACGCCCAACCCACGCTCGACGGCGTCAACAGGGAAGTCAAGCAACTGAACGATCAGATTCTGCCCAAGGGCGTCACCCTTGTCCCCTTCATCGACCGCAGCGATCTGCTCCACTTCACCACCCACACCGTTCTCGACAACCTGAGCAAAGGCATGCTTCTGGTTGCCGTCATCCTCTTTCTTTTCCTCGGCAACGTGCGCGGCGCAGCCATCGTGGTGCTCACCACTCCCTTCTCGCTGCTCTTCGCCGCCACCTGTCTCGACTTAAAGCAGATTCCCGCCAACCTGCTCTCGCTGGGCGCGCTGGATTTCGGCATGGTGGTCGACGGCGCCGTGGTCATGATCGAGAACATCGTCCGCCATCTCGCTCGCAAGGAAGAAAACGGCCGTCCCATCCAGAGGAAGATTTCTGAAGCCGCTCATGAAGTGCAGCGGCCTGTCTTCTACGCTATCGCCATCATCATCACTGCCTACCTGCCCATCTTCACCCTGCAGGCCGTCGAAGGACGCCTGTTTCGCCCCATGGCGTGGACTGTCGCCTTTGCCCTACTGGGCGCGCTCATTTTCTCCATCATTCTGGCCCCGGTTCTCGCCAGCTTGTTCCTGGCCAAAGGCGCAAGCGAATGGAAAAACCCGGTCATGGAGTTTCTCCGCGTCCGCTACCGGCGCGGCGTCGCCTGGACCATTCATCACCGCGGCGTCACCCTCAGCGTTGCTGTAGCCAGCCTCATCCTCGGCATCTATCTCGCTACCAGCGGCGTCATCGGGTCCGAATTCCTGCCCCACCTCGATGAAGGCTCTCTCTGGGTGCGCGGCACCCTCGAGCAAAGCGTTGGCCCCGATCAAAGCATCGCCGTCGCCAACCGCGCCCGCCTCCTGCTTTGTTCTTTTCCCGAGACCACGGAGTGCACCAGCCAGACCGGCCGCCCTGACGATGGAACCGACCATACCGGATTCTTCAACACTGAATACTATGTGGGCCTGAAGCCGAAAGAACAATGGCGGCCCATCTTTCACCAGAATAAAGACAATCTCATCGCTTCCATGAACTATGAACTGGAAAAGGCATTCCCCGGTGTCATCTGGGGGTTTTCCCAGCCCATCGAAGACAACATGGAAGAGGCGGTGAGCGGCGTCAAGGGCGAACTCGCCACTAAGGTCTATGGCAGCGACCTGCACACGCTCGAAGACCTGGCCGACCAGATCGCTACCGTCATGAGCCGCGTGCCCGGCATTGCCGATCTCGGCGTCCTTCAGGTCACCGGCCAGCCCGATCTCGACGTTACCGTGGACCGCGCCAAGGCGGCGCGCTGGCAGATCAATGTGGCCGACGTGCAGGACGCCATCCAGACCGCCGTCGGAGGCACGGCTCTCACCCAGGTGTTACGCGGCGAGGAGGTCTATAACCTCACCCTGCGCTATCTCCCGCAGTACCGCAGCACCGAGGAAGCTATTGAGAACATCCGCTTGCTTTCGCCCACCGGCGAGCGCGTCTCCCTGGCGCAGCTCTGCGACGTGCGCGAAGCCGACGAGGGCTCAGAAATCTATCGCGAGAACAACCAGCGTTACGTCGCCATCAAGTACAGCGTCCGCGGCCGCGCCCTCGGCGACGCCGTCCGCGAGGCCATCGACAAGGTCAACGCCCAGGTCAAGCTCCCGCGCGGCTATCACATCGGCTGGGAGGGCGAGTACCAGAGCGAGGTGCGCGCGGAAGCGCGCATGGCCATTATCGTCCCCCTCACGGTGCTGCTCATCTTCATCATCCTCTACACCATGTACAAGTCCTTCAAATGGGCCATTCTCATCCTCGCCACCGTCGCTCTCGCCAGTATCGGCGGTTTGCTCGTCCTCCTTATCACCGGAACCAATTTCAGCGTCTCGTCGGAAGTCGGCTTTCTCGCCCTCTTCGGCGTCTCCGTGCAAACCGGCGTCATTATGCTCGAATACATCAACCAATTGCGCGCCCGCGGCAACACCGTCGTGGACGCGGCCATCGAGGGCGCCGTTTTGCGCTTGCGCCCCATCATGATGACCATGCTCGTGGCCACCCTGGGTCTGCTCCCCGCCGCCATGTCGCACGGTATCGGCTCCGATACCCAGCGCCCCTTCGCCACCGTCATCGTCGGCGGACTGATCACCAATCTCGCCATGAGCATCTTTCTTCTACCCACCCTCTATGTCTGGATAGCCCGCCCGGATGACATCCTCCCCGAACCCGAAACCGAAGAGGAATTCTTAACCTAAGCTCTCCAGGTCTCCGGCCGCTTGTTTTTGCATCAATGTGGGCGCCCTATCCTTGACGCGTTTTTTGCGTCAAGGGTGGGAGCCACATCACCGATTTTGGTCGAATTTTCCCGAATAGTAGAGATTCCGTTCCGCTCCCTCGAATCGTTGAAACATCGCGTCGTTTGCCGGGTCCCACGCGCTGCCCACCCCCACCGCGCGAATTCCTAACCGCGCACACCACGCCACCAGCTTCTCTTCCGCAACTGCAAAGTTACCCCGCTGCTCCCCGTCTGCAAATCGCCAATTGTGGGTGTGTGTCATCATCGCCGGATACTCCGCCAGCAATCCCGTCGGCGGCGAACCTCCCTCTCCCCCACCAGCCTGGCTCTCATTTGCGCAAAGCCGCCCTCGCAGCAGGCCATCAGCGCCCACGCCATCGCCATTCCACGCAATCATCTCACCGCGCCGGCGCACATGACGCCATCGACCCTCCGCTTCCATTCCGCCGCAGTCGCAGGCGAGGTGACAACAGGGCTGCGGAACTTGACCGCCGCCCCTTCCTTCTCGCCCCGCTTCGCCATCCACTCACCGCGACTTGCCAAACCGACGAGCCGTCACCCCATTTCATTCTGCATTTTAGACATGGGTCGATATCCAAGGATGAACAAGGCTGCGCTCCCGCAGCGGCTGTTCCCCGCTCCCTCGTTCCTCGTCGCTTGTTCCCTGTTCCCTTGGTCCCTCGTTCCCTGCTTTTTCCTCATCCTTCATCGTCCCAAGCTCCGCGTTTGCGTATACTCACTCCTCAGGAGGTTCCCCAGCCATGGCCAAGCCCCGTAAATCATCGCTACATCAACCGGCTAAAAAGAACCCATCCCAACGCGCTGGTCCGCGCCCTTCCGGCTCCAGTTCCAATCCGCTCACAGGCGGTGCAGCCCAAGGAAGCAGAGCCTCGACTACGTCAAGCGGCAACCCTGTTTTTGCACAGCCCGTGCCGTCGCCCGACCCCACCACCTTCAAGGATCCGGTGACCGATTCGAGCGAATCCGACGTTGCCGGCGTGCAAGCCGTGCCGCAACCGGCCAATGCGGCCGCGGAGCCCATCCTTACCCTCGCCCAGGTGTACGGCAGCCAGGGCGCGACCATCGAGCAGACCATCCAGAATGCTGGGCAAATCGTTTTTCACTCAGTCGGAGACACGGGTAGCGTTACGGGACCGGGAACTCAGTCGCTGGTGGCCGATAAAATGGTGTCGGACTTCACTGAAACCAACCCGGCCGACGTTCCTTCGTTTTACTATCATCTCGGCGATGTCGTGTACTACTTCGGCGAAGGCACTTACTACTACGACCAGTTTTATGAGCCTTACCGGAATTATCCCGGCCCGATCCTAGGCATTCCCGGCAATCACGACGGAATCGTCTATCCGTCCGACCCGTGGACCACTCTCGAAGCCTATTTGCGCAACTTCTGCACCGCTACGCCCGCCCAGTCGCCCGACGCGGGCGGCCTCAGCCGCACAACCATGATTCAGCCCGCCGTGTATTACACCTTCGATGCGCCGTTCGTGCGCATCCTCGGTCTCTATAGCAACGTGCTCGAGGATCCGGGCGTCATCTCCGACCAAGGCGGGACCTATCCCACTCTCGACCAGCGACAGATCACCTTTCTCACCACCGCGCTCCAACGCGTCAAGAGCGAGAACTACGCCGGCGCGCTGATCGTCGCCATGCACCATCCTCCTTATACCGGCGGTTCCGATCATGGCGGCAGCCCGCTCATGCTCCAGGACATCGACAACGCCTGCACTGCTGCCGGAGTTTGGCCGCATGCGGTTCTTTCCGGCCATGCCCACAACTACCAGCGTTATACCCGCACCGTGAATAGCTACCAAATCCCCTATGTGGTCGCGGGCTGCGGCGGCCACTCGCCGCTCAGCAAGCTCCGGTCCACGGTGCGCACTCCCTATAAGATCGACGACACCCTGACGCTCCAAAGCTACGACGATACCGATTACGGCTATCTGCGCATCGTGGTGAACGCCACCACGATGACCCTCGAGTTTCATCCCCAATCCGACGGAGGCACAACCAAAACCCCCGACGACGATGTCACCATCAACCTCGCGGCTCACACCATCAGTTAACGCGCAGCCCCATCGCGCGCCTTTACCCGCCGACCTCCCTCAGTTGGGAGATCCTGTGTTCCTTGTCCCCGTTTACTTGTTCCCTGTTCCCTTGATCCCCGTTCCCCTGTTCCCTGCTTTGGAGGGGTTAGCCGTTTCAGCCAACCTCCTCCGTTCTTCGGGAACCGCGTGCGTTCACATTTCGTCCGCCGAGGGTCCATAAACTCCCGGAACTCTGGCCCCGAGCAGCCGCAGGTACACGCCGAGTTGCGCGCGATGGTGCACCATGTGGTTCATCACCGACTCGCGAAAGACCTGCAGCCGCGACTCATCAATATATGTTTGCCCGCCGTAAATAAACTTCCAGTGCTGGTCCCATTTGTCCATTGGAATGGCAGCCAGCTCCTTGCGCACCCCCGCCAGCTCGTGGTCGAACTTTTCGAGGAGTGCTTCCTTGCTCGCCGGCACGTAGGGCTCCCACTTGTGATCGGCGGCGAACTCCAGTTTGTCCTGTTTCAAGGTTCCGTTGGCCCAATCTCCGACCATGTCGGTCAAATGTCCGGCGAGCCGCCCCAGGCTCATCGACTTGGGGTGGGGTTTGTAGTTGAAATCGGCGTCCGCGGGGATGGCTTCGAGCACTTTCCGGGTTTTCGCCGTCTCTCGATCGTATTCAGCAATTAAGTCCTTTTGAACGTCCATGCCGCAACCTCCTCAGGTGCGAAAACAGCATAGCCGATTCTCCTCGAAAAGGCGAAGAAAAAGCGATAAAAATTTCGCGCCTCCTCACTTTTCGGGTGTGGCATGGCTCACGTTCTAGGTGTTTCGGTGGAATTTGCTCGTATGGGCCGTGCGGGGGAGCGATGATTCTCGTCTTCGCCGCCACAATGAACGCCAGAATTTCAGATCGCCGATGCGTGCCTTTCCCAGCGCGGCAAGATATGGCCATGCATTTTCCGAAATTGATTTGGGCCCCGATGCTCCGCCGATTGACGGCATTCGGCATCAAGAGAACGCGTCGGCAAATTCCGCAGGGGAGGGCGCGAACCAGGAGACTCAACTACTCCACGTCTTGTCTTTTGAGCGGCATAGTGTTTCGAGGTTGCACTTGTCGCATTTGGGATTGCGCGCCACGCATACCTGGCGGCCGTGGTGGATCACCTGGTGTGAAAAGCTGATCCAGTGGTCCCGCGGCAGCACGCCCATCAGTTCCCTTTCGACTTCCTGTGGGGTGTCGCCTTTGGCCAGCTCAAGGCGGCGCGCGATGCGGAAGACGTGGGTGTCCACGACCACCCCTTCTGCTTTTCCAAAGGACACGCCGAGGACGACGTTGGCGGTTTTGCGCGCCGCTCCGGGAACGGTGATCAATTCGGCGAGGGTCTGCGGGACCTGGCCGTTGAAGTCTTCGGTGATCTTTTTCGCCGCTCCCAGGATCGACTTCGCCTTGTTGTGAAAGAAGCCGGTGGTGCGAATAAGGTCTTCAATCTCGGATAGCGGCGCTTTAGCTATGGCCGCGGGCGTGGGGAAACGGCGGAAGAGCTCGGGCGTGACCATGTTGACGCGTGCGTCGGTGCATTGCGCGGAGAGAATGGTGGCGACGAGCAGTTCCCAGGGCGTGCGGTGATGGAGGGCGCACTCCGCGTTGGGATAGGCCTCGTCGAGAGCCTTGAGAATGGCGGCGACGCGATCGGGGGCGAGCGGGCCGCGGAGGGGTTTGGCTTTTCCCGGGCTCTTCTTGGCGGTTTTGCGGGCAGCAGACGGCGTACGCGTGGGCATGATTAGGAGTGTAATGCGAGACTCGACGCAGGGTTCAAGAGAGAAGCCGGGCGCGCTTGCCTTGAGATTGCAGTAAGGAGACGGCTTTCTTATCAAAGCTGACAAATTCTTCGGCGCCGAGCCAGTCGCCCTCGTGAGCGATAACCCCGTCAGCAAAGTCGCCGCTCGCTTCGAGCAGTTCTAGACCGGCCTCGACGGCCGGGAGATGCGTGACCACATTGGGACTGGTGACGAGCGAACGAATCGAGCGGGCGACCTCTGGAGCCGACTTTTTGTATAGGCTTCGCATCACCCAGGCGAATTCGCAAAGAACCGCGAGGGGAACAGCAACCCGTTCTGCCGCGCGAAGCAACTGGGCGGCAAGAACGGCTTGTTGTGGATCATCACGCGCCGCGGCGCGCAGAAGTATGTTCGTGTCCACGGCAATCTTCATCGCTTACCCGCCCAGGCCTCTTCTGTGAACTTCTTGATCTGCGCAATAGTGAATCTGGGGCCGCCCTTCTGCTCCAGGCTGCCGATAAAGTTGTCGATGGAGCCCGTCTTGGGTACAGCTCCAACCACGAGCCGGCCGTCGGGAAGTTTCTCGACCTCGACCTTCTGCCCGGGACGGACGTTGAGATGCCGCAGCAGTTCCTGCTTCAGCGTGATCTGGCCCTTGGCGGTGACGGTGAGTGTGGCCATGGCGGCGCCTTCCCTCTTTCATCGTAAGGCAGATTCTCCTTACCGTCCACAGTGCGAGCCGCTTCCGTCTCACATCGGGGAGCGTTGAAGATGGCGGCCGACAGGCTCGGAGCGAGCGGGGCGCAGGCCGACGGCGTCTTTTATGCTGTCTTCTTTTCAGTTATTCGCCGTCTTTGCAGTCTTTTTCGTCCAGTTCAAAGCTTGCCGCCCAGCCAGCCAATGAGTTCCTCCACCGGCAGCCGCACCCCGATAAAAAATTGTCCAAACAGCGCGTACACGGCGCTGACTTCGTCGAAGCGCATCTCGTAGATGAGCTTCTTGAACGTGACCGGGTCGTCGGCGAACAGGTCGACGCCCCACTCCCAGTCGTCCATGCCGATGGAGCCGGTGATGATCTGGCGCACCTGGTCGCCGTAGCGGCGGCCGATCATGCCGTGCTCGTGCATCATGCGCTGGCGTTCGGCAAACGGCACGGTGTACCAGTTCACGCCCTCGCCGCGCTTGCGGTCCATGGGATAAAAGCAGATGTATTTCGCATCCGGCACGGAGGGATAGAGGCGCGGGGCCATGGCTTCGGCGCTGCGTTTCATCGACGCGGCCATTTCCGCATTCCACTCCGCCGAATTCGGCGCGAAGCCTTTGGCGGCGGCGGCTTCGTAGGTCTTGCGCGTGGATTCATACAGCCCGAGCTCGACGACCGAGACATACGAGTGCACCGGCGTGAGAAAGTCGTGGAAGCGCGTCTGGGCCAAATCGAGTTCGATCTGGTTGAGGGCTTCGAGCGCGTCGCGAAAGTGGATGAGGATCAGGTCGGCTTTGTGGCCGAGTTCGGAGTAGAGCGCGGAGTGGGCGGGGCCGTCGGCGGTTTCGCGCTCGAGCGCCTTCATCGCCGCGACTGCTTCAGAGACAATCGCCTGACGTTCGCCCTGCGCGCAGCAGCGCCACGACTTCCAGTCGAAGCGGAAGAACTGATGCAGGACAAATGAGCCTTCGAGGGTCAACGGGACAGGGGGAAAATCGGCCAATGGAGTCACCTCAAAACCTTCTTCGGAATCAAGCCCCATCGTAGCAAAGCGGGGTGGGAGCATCGAAAAAGAAGCAAGGCTGGATGGGATCGTGGTTTCCCACCTGAACCGATGCGCAAGGAACGCGCACTGAGATGAGGCGCCCGCAGCCGATCCCTGGCGGGGGCAAATCCCGCCGGCACAGCCTTATATACTGGAAAAGCGCATGAACGAAAAGATTCTGGCCCTCCTCGTGCAATTGATTACCCATGTCATTGACGTTGGGGGGTATGGCGGAATCGTGGCGCTGATCACGCTGAATTCAAGCGGCGTTGCGATTCCCTCCGAACTGATCCTGCCGTTTTCCGGGTACCTGGTTTATCTGGGGCGCTTCGATCTATTGCTTGTCGCGACAGCGGGAGCTCTGGGATGTAATATCGGTTCGGCGATTGCCTACTGGATCGGCGCCAAGGGCGGGCGGCCGCTGGTGGTGCGCTACGGCAAATGGGTCATGATGAACCAGCATGATCTGGATCGCATGACCTGGTTCTTCGACCGGTACGGTTCGATCACAATCCTGGTGGGGCGTATGCTGCCGCTGGTGCAATCCTTCGTGGCCTTTCCGGCAGGCATTGCCAGGATGCCGCGGCTGCGCTTTCACATCTATACTACGGTGGGTTCCTTGATCTGGTATTTTTCGCTGACTTGGGCAGGCATGAAGCTGGGCGAAAAATGGCATACGGACCCGCGCTTGGAGGAGGCGTTTCACCGCTTTCATTTGGTCGTCGAGCTGGCCCTGCTGGCGGCGGTGCTGTGGTTCGTATGGACGCATTGGAACCGCAGAAACGCTTCGCGGGAATTTACGGAGCAAAGAACGATCCTTAGGAAAGGCGCGAAATTCGAGCAGCCGGAAAATGAATAGACGTGGCGCCGGGGATCGTGCGGCAGTGGGTCCTTGTGGGCGCGCCCGTTGTTTTTCCGGGAGGATTCGGCGCGACGCACAGGCGAGCGCACGGCGTGGGTGAAAGCGGAACCGGTTTCGAAGCAGATTACGATTTTTACTAAAGAAGAGTGAGGAAAGAATCATGGCAGGTGCGAAACAAAGCGGCCCCAAGAGCGCCGCAAAGAAAACAGGGGGCGTGCAGGTGGCGCCCGCCACCGGGAAACTGGGAGTAATGGTCGTGGGCATGGGCGCCGTGGCCACGACGATGATCGCGGGGGTGGAAGCTGTCCGCCGCGGAATGGCCAAGCCGATCGGCTCGCTGACCCAGATGGGCGCCATTCGTCTGGGCAAGCGCACCGACAACCGTTCGCCCTTGATCAAGGATTTTGTTCCACTGGCGGATTTGAATGATCTCACCTTCACGGGCTGGGACATTTTCGAGGACAACGTCTACGAGTCGGCCGCCCACGCCAAGGTGCTGGACAAGGAAACGTTGGAAAAGATGAAGCCTTACCTGGAAACCATCAAGCCCCTGCCGGCGGTCTTCGACCAGTTTTACGTGAAGCGGCTGCACGGCACGCATGTGAAACAGGGCAAAAACAAGCGCGAGCTGGCCGACCAGGTGATCGCGGACATTCGCGCCTTCAAAAAAACGGTGGATCGCGTGGTGATGATCTGGTGCGGGTCGACGGAGATCTTTATGGAGCCGTCGGCAGTGCACGCGTCGCTGGAAAATTTCGAGAAGGGGCTGGTGTGCAACGATGTGGGCATCGCGCCCTCGCAGATTTACGCCTATGCGGCGCTGTGCGAAGGGGTGCCGTTCGCCAACGGAGCGCCGAACCTGACCGTGGATACCGCGGCGTTGATCGAGCTTTCGAAGCGCAACGCGGCCCCTATCTGCGGCAAGGACTTCAAGACCGGTCAAACGTTCATGAAGACGGTGCTGGCGCCAGCCTTCAAAGCCCGCATGCTGGGCGTCTCGGGGTGGTTTTCAACCAATATCCTGGGCAACCGCGATGGCGAAGTGCTGGACGATCCGCAGTCGTTCAAGACCAAGGAGGAGTCGAAGCTCGGCTCGCTCGAATACATCTTCCAGCCGGAGCTGTATCCGGAGCTCTATCACGACCTCTACCACAAGATCCGCATCAACTACTATCCGCCGCGGGGCGACGAGAAAGAGGCGTGGGACAACATCGACATCTTCGGCTGGTTGGGCTACCCCATGCAGCTCAAGGTGAATTTCCTGTGCCGCGACTCGATTTTGGCTGCGCCCATCGCTTTGGATTTGGTGCTGTTCCTGGATCTGGCCAAGCGCACGCCGGAACTCAGGTCAATCGGGATTCAGGAGTGGCTGAGCTTCTATCTGAAATCGCCGCAGACCGCCGAGGGGCTTTACCCGGAGCACGATCTGTTCATCCAGTCCATGAAGCTTAAGAACACGCTGCGGCATATTATGGGCCAGGACTTGATCACCCACCTGGGCCTGGAATATTACGACTGAGGACTCGCCGTCCAGGCGAGACCGATTACCGGACCAAAGCAAAAAGCCCCCCTCGTGAGAGATGAGGCTTTTTGCTTGGGCGCAAAGTTGCGGATCAGATCAGCACCGGTTCAAGAACCCTCGCGGAAATAACCGGCGCCGCTTCCGGCGCGGCGGCTTGCGCATGGCTGGAGCGGGTGAGCCGGTGAACGAAGTGATACGGCGGCCAGGGGCCGGAGAGCTGCAAATGGCACTCCCGCATGGAGATAATGGTGGAGGCAAATTTGTTTTGATACCGCTCCACGCATTTGCGATCGATGAGATGGGCGATATCGAGGACCATCTTGCCGTTTTCCAGCAGCCGGCAGCTTACCTCTTCGTCCAAAGGAGCAAAGAGCCGGTGCATCTGGAAGCTCACCGTGCGGGCGCGGGTTTGGCGTTCGCGGATCCGGGTCGCATTTTCACGCAGGGTAGTCAAATATTCCCGGCCCACACCCTCCGCGCGCGGAAGCCGTTCCAGATCGTGGCCGCAACCATCATCGACGAAAATCTTCAAGTGCATTTCGGCTTTGCCACGTAATTTGTCAATATTGCCGAGAAACTGGCGCTGATTGGAGCGGATCGACCGGCGTAGCGCCTCGTCGTCCAGGAAGACGGTCCCGAACCGGAAGGGAAGGACCGTGGAATGCTGGAAGCAGTCCGCGATGACCCGGGCGTGATCGACTCCCGCTTTCTGACTCAGGGATTCGTGGGAATTGTGTTCGCTGACGACGACCGCAAGATCACTGGCTGGATAAAGAAAAACCTGATTTCCGCTCACTCCGAGGACGGACACCATGGGGATGGGCTTGCGATGACGGGCCAATTCAGGAAATGCTTGCTTTTCTCCGATGCAGTAGGCATACCATGCCATGACGAGACACTCCGTTCGCGTGCGTTCGTGCTGCTCTGCGCCGCTCGTTGGTGAAGCTCTGTGAACTTGGGAACAACTGCATGCATAGTGGAGGCTAGAGATTTGTCGGTGAGGCTTACCTGACTGGAACTATGCGCATACTAGCCTCGCGGAAATACGACTGGCAACCTCTGTTGTCACAAAGGGACCGGAAGTGAGCACAATTTCGAAAAGTCACTTTTATATTAGCAAAGTTCTAATTCATATTACGAAAATCCGGCGCGGAGAAGAGGCGAGCCGGAAAACAGACATGCCGAACTTAACGAGGTTGGGCGCTGGACGAGAAGGGACGAGGGACAGGTCCCCAGAACGGCCTGAATGCGTCTTCGATCAAAAGGAAATGGCCGTTGTGAGGACCGCAACCAATTTAGGGCAGAAGGTGTGCGAAGTGCAGAAAAAGGACGAGGTTGAGCAAGACGGACATGGCCAGGAGGACCAGGGCAATGAGCGCAATGACGTTCATCCTGGCGCCAAGCTTTTTGAGGCCCTCCTTCAGTTCCTGTTGTTCGATCGAGTTGCGGCTGGTGGCCTCGTGAAGCCTCTCCAACCGGTCTTCGACCCGCTTGAGCGCAGTATTCTGCTCCAACAACTCAGCGCTAAGGTCGCGCTGCCGGGTCTCTAGATCAGCCAGCCCATTTTCGACCGGCAGGAGATCGATGGGAGGCGCGGGTTTTGGAGGGTGGGGCGCGAGGATGTTAGAGACGGCAGTTACAATGTTGCCATCGAGCAAGGGCAGCAGGCGCTGTGCGAAAGGCACCGCCGTGCGCAGCGCACTGAAAGCGCGTTGTAATGGGGAGGATCCTTCCCCGGCAGCCGGTTTCGGCGCGGCGAGGTTGGTCGTGCGTTGACCTTGCTCAGAAATCTCCACAACCTTCTTGGGATCGCTCACGGACCGCCCCTCTTCCTACAGGATAAAGTCAAATCCCTGGGCCAACCGGAGAAATTGCGGTGGGACGAGAGAGACGGTCTTTGGCGTCCGCCCAGGCGCCGGTTTTCGCGTATTCTCATACCCAAGGAGAGGCGTGTGAAACCAGTTTTCAGTTACGCCCTGCGCAGCCTGCAGAGCAACATTCTGGCCGGGATCCTCACCATCGGACCCCTGTTCGTGACCTGGCTGATCTTCAGTTTTCTCCTCAGCGCGCTGGCCAAGGCCGGAATGCCGGTGGTGCAGTTGTTTGCCGGGATTTTTCCCCGCGCCTGGCTGAGCCAGCCCTGGATGGAGTCGGCGCTCGCGGTTTTGCTGACGCTGGCCATGCTGTATGTCCTCGGCCGGCTTACTTCGGTCGTAATCGGGCGGCAAGCGTTCCATCTTTTCGAGGCGGTGCTGGAGCGGTTGCCCTTTGTGGCCAAGGTGTACACTTCGGTGCGCCAACTGCTCGATTCGATGATGGCGAAGAAGGAGACCAGCCAGCGGGTGGTGCTGGTGGATTTTCCCCTTCAGGGCCAGAAAAGCATTGGATTTTTGACCCGGACGATGAGAGACGCCGCAACGGGAGAAACACTGGCGGCGGTGCTCTTGCCCAACGCCATCAATCCTACGTCGGCCTTCCTGCAGGTGCTGCCCATGGAGCGGGTGACGGAAACCAACCTGACCATGGAACAGGCGATGAGCATGCTGATGACAGGCGGGGCCGTGGGACCGGCCTCGTAGCAGACCCGCAACTGCTCGGCCGGCCCCAGCTTCCTGACCAGTTTGCGCACCGACTCGGCGCGGTTGGCGATCACACCCAGACTGCGCACTTCCCCATCTGGCTCGGCGACCGCGACGGCGACGGCGATCGTCTCGGCATGGACATCCAAACCTAAAAATCGTACCTTCTTCTGCATGGCCGGTTCCTCTCCGCTGGTGGCTCTGGACTGGGTTCCTCATCGAATCACAG
>JASHUH010000116.1 GCA_030040115.1 Acidobacteriaceae bacterium
GTCGGCGAATTTACCCATCGCGGCGAAGTGGGCCGGGCCAAAGGCGATGCGGTACTTGACGGCATCGTCCCAGCGGGTGTTCTCAGTATCGCCGCCGCCAGCCATCGTGCCGTTATACCCGATGTACGAAAAGGCATAGGCGCCTGCGGCCGGATCGTAGAGGAGCATCACATCGGTACCGAGGGCGCGCTGACGGCCGAAGGTCAGCGTGCCGAAATTGGTGGACGATAAACCGCCATAGTATTCGTCATTGAAGGGTTGGCCCGCGCGCGCGCCGTCGATGGCTTCGGAATACTCGCTCCGGTCCAGGCCGTTGTCATCGATGTCAGTGCGGGACGCGTTGGAAAGCTGGCCGGACTGCGGATCGACGCCGGTCGAAGCGTTGAATACAAAGGACCAGCCATTCCAGCCATGCAACGGTATCGTGCCCCTGACGCCGAATCCCGTCTGCGACAGGTTATCCGGTTCGACGAGGAATCGCGAGGTGCTGGCGTTTCGGTTCACCAGAGATGAGCCTTCATAGTTATACGGGCTTTGCGGTAAGCCGTGGCTGACCCAGCCGGCGCCGACGTCAAACGCACCGTACACCGTGACGCCGTGCCAGGTAAGCGCGCAATCGGTGGCGGCAGCCTCGTGGCCGCTCGCGCAGGCGTCGGGGGTGGGTGGATCTACCGGAGCCGGCTCGCGGGTCTGGACCTGGTTGAAACCTGCCATCCCAGTGACGTTCAAGTTGGCCAACTCGATGCCGCGGGTCTTGAAGGCGGCCGCAGAAAACTTCACGAGATCATCGCCAGGCAGCAGCGAGAACTTGTATACGCCATCTGCGCTGGTCTTTTCCTCGACCGGCTGGCTCGTGCCCAAATTTGCGGCCGTGACCGAAACATTTGCGATCGCGCCATTAGACGGATCGGAGGCGGACAGCGCCTGAGCCCGGACGCTGGGCGGCGCAATGAACAGAGCGGCGGCGAAGAGAACGGGAGTGGAAAGGGGAATCCAGGACGGCATCTGGAGATAGCGGCTGAGCACAGGGATTACGACAGCCTCAGGCGAGTTAGACCCCTTCGCAGAAAACAGAGACGTGTGTCGAAGAAAGCAGTACTTGAGCATTAAATCTCCACGGGGGCTGCGTGAGTTGGCGAAAGTACCGGTGGGCCGGTGCTCAACGGAGACCGAACCGTTCGGTGGGAAACATCTGCGAGCCCATTGTATTACCGAATTTATATGTTTCAAATCATATCGTCAACAAGTCGGCCAGCGATCTAGCTCAATAGGTCATCCAACCGCTCGACCATGACGTCAGTCGATTTGATCAGAGCTGCAGCGGTGTCACCCTTTTTGAGGCGCAGCTCCCTGACCGCCTCCGCCGTGATGATCGCCGTAATCTGAGCGTCTCCGATTGCCAGGA
This sequence comes from Acidobacteriaceae bacterium, assembly GCA_030040115.1. GTDB lineage: Bacteria > Acidobacteriota > Terriglobia > Terriglobales > Acidobacteriaceae > Telmatobacter. The sequence goes on from JASHUH010000116.1 coordinate 1,406, forward strand.
CAACCTCAGCCAGAAGGCCCTCAATTCTGACACTGACGACTTTTCCGGCGAGCTGATTGCGTCCGCTCACGCGACGGTAACGCGCTCGGGAGTCGGTTTCTGATCGAGTGGCGTCTTCTTCCAGAAAGGGCCTAAGACTCGCCGCGGTGAGCCGGTGATGTCCCCCCGGAGTGCGAATGGTCTTCAGTTTCCCGCTCAGTATCCATTTCTTGATGGTGGGGTAGCTGACCCCGAGCATGCGTGATGCTTCACGCGGCGTCAGAAGCTGCCGTTGCGCGTTCATGTCCTATCTTGTAGCACTTTCCGTGCCTGGGGAGGCGAAAAAGTACGATGATTCTATGTGACTGAAATCGATCACAGCTACAATGTGCGCATAAGAAGCCCCTTAAGATGCTGCATCCTCCGCTCGCCGGCCTGGAGTTCTGTGCTCTGTCCCCGGCCGCAATCCCAGCCGTTCAACACTTGGGTTGGTAATCACCGCAACGACGGTTTCGCCACCGCGTGAGGGGAGTGCGATTTCAAACCTTCACGGCGCCTTTAATCCCACGGCGAGAAGTCGATGGTCAGCGTGCAGGAGATTCCGGGGCCAAGCGCCATCGACGAAATACAGTCCTTTTCGGCGCCTGCAGCCTCGAGAAGATCCGTGGGGTAGCTGAAGTCGAGAATGGCCAGCGTTCGGTTGCCGATGTTCTGGACCGTCACGGTCCGGAGGCTATCGCTGCTCGCCGCGGATGGTGATGAGCTCGTCTTGCGTGAAGCCTTCGCCAGAGAGTTTGCGCAGAGCGGCGCGGAGGCTTTCTTCGATGAGGCGCTGCTGGCGCTCCTGTTCGCGGCGGACGTGTTGGAGTTCGGGCATGCGTCGTCGGCGAGCGAGCCGTCAGGCTGGATTTTGCGCTCGATGGCGTCGGCGAGCTGCTGCAAGGACGAGCTGTTGTGGGAGGCGTCCTGAGCGAGCGAAGCGGTGAGCTCGGAGAGGCCGGGGAGTTTGCCGGCGCGGCGAGCCGGGGGCTCCTGGATGAGCGCCTGCCATGCGGCGATGTCGTGAGCGAGGCGGCGATGGATTGCAGCTCGGCGGTTTCGAGGGCCGCGCCTTCGATTTGCGATTTGGCGGCCAATGGTGTGGATCGAAGAGGCCGCCAAGCGGGATGGAGATTTGTTCCTCGAGCAGCAGGCGCACTTCGGCGGTGAGCTGGTGTTGGCGTGCGATCCAGGGCTCGCGGTGGAGGGTGCCAGGGCGAGGGCGGCTTCGCGACCCACTGGCGATGCGGCAAAGCCGGCCACGAGATCGAGCAATGGCTGCCATTCGAGGGCGGCGAAGTCAACGTACACGACGGGTGACGGAATGGGATCGACGAGAGGCATACCTGAACTATGGTACGGCGCTTTGACGAAGGGGCTGGAGCGCGGTTGGCGACCTTCGGCGACCCGGGATGTGTTGAAGGCGACGCATTATGGAGCGAGCAATCTCGTTAGGTAACAAGGCGCCTGTTACTGGCAAGCTTGGCTGTTGCTGTCCCCGGCGAGATCGGCTTCGGATGCGCCGGGCTTAGGGTGCTTGCGCCCAAAAGCTCGCGGCGGGCGGCAATCAGTCTTTTGCTACCCCTGAGGCAGCGGGGGTAGAAGATGGAGCGGATTCCCTTCCGCTGCTTGTGCTCTTCGACTCGGATCCAGATTCCTTGGCCGGTTTCTTGTCGGCGGCTCCGGTTTCGGCGGCCGTCGATTCAGAAGACGCGCTGCTCTTGGGGGCGTAATCGTTGACGTACCAACCCGCCCCTTTGAACTGGAGGCCGGGCGCGGTAAGCTGCCGCTCTAGCACGCCGCCACATTTGGGACACTCTTTTTCCGGCTCCGCACTGACTTTTTGAATTTTCTCAAAGCGGTAACCGCAACTCGTACAGCGATATGGGTAAAGGGGCAAAGTTTCCTGCCTGGGTGGCGAAAAATCACCTGCTCCCGTTATTTTACCGGAAGCGGAAGTGATGTGGCGGCAGGCCCATTGCGCTTCCCGAGTCGCGGACGCTGCGGCTCTCAATGCACGCGAATGGGAACCGAGGCGCGTTCGTTTTCCCAGGCCAGGGTGAGTGCGCCACGATTGCCGCCGCGATCCGTGATGGTGTAGACGAGATCTTCAACCATGGACGGCGGTTTGGACATATTCATCTTTACCCGGCCCAGGTCCATGTTCTTGTTGTAGGCGAGACCCCACTCGCCGGTTTCTTTGCTCACGATCAGGGTCCATTGGGCGGGATCGGCGATATCGACAAAAAGGGTATAGGTTCCGGTGGGGACATTGAGGTCGCCGAGGCTGATGTCGCCGTCGGTGTGCATCGTGGTGGCGGCGTTGGCTCCGGCGCGCCAGACGGGGTACGACTGGTGAGTTTGTTGGATAAGCCCACCTGGGGTGAAGATGTGGCCGGCGCGGTCCCGCACCCGCGGCGAGCAGTAATCGATGGTGATGGTTTTGCCGGCGATGGTTCCCGTGGCCTTGGCGGACGGGCTGGGTTGCTGGCCTCGGACGAAGACGGCGGCGGCGAACAGAAGACCCGTACAGAGTAACAGGTGTTTCATGAGACCTTTCCTCCGGGCAAAGTTCAATTCCAGAGCGGTGCTTCAGTTTACTTGGCGTTTCCCAGGTCGTGCAAGGCGAGCTTGATGCGAAGTCGAGTTTGACGGTCAATCCCTGGGTTGCTAGAATCTGAATGCGGGGTGGAGCAGCCCGGTAGCTCGTTGGGCTCATAACCCAAAGGTCGCGGGTTCAAATCCCGCCCCCGCAACCATTTACAAAACCTGAGGGCGCAATTGGGGCGCATCCGATAACGCCCCGGCCGCTAACAGCTCCTCCACCAGCCTGGCATTCGCCGGGCGGGTCGAGTCGAGCATGTGGTTCTGCCCATACTTCATCGTCATTTCAATCGAGCTGTGCCGCATGAGCTTTTGCTGCACTTCCGGCGCTGCACCCGAGTTGCTGAGCCGCGCACGGTAGGTGTGCCGGAAGTTGTGCCATCCCAGGTTCGGGATGCCCGCCGCCTTGCCCGCCGGAGCCAAATGGTCCTGCCGGAGCGAGTCGGCATGGTACGGACGGCCCGTGTCGATATTGCCGAACAGCCACCCG
>JASHUH010000117.1 GCA_030040115.1 Acidobacteriaceae bacterium
TCTGCGGCAAATATCTCAAGCTGGTTCAAGGCTTTTTCTTCTCCCTCCCTTGTACGCTGCGGTACCCGATCCATGCAAGCCTAACGAAGAGCCAATCGGAAGCGGATTGCGAGCCGGAACGATCGCACTCGAACGCCGCCCAGAGCGAACCTGGCAAACAGCGGCCGATAACCGAACCAACCTAAGGCTTCTGCACGCCCGGTCGATTCCTTTCCCTTCTTTTTTTCTTCTCCAACAACGAAATCACCCAGATAGTTAACCCCCGTTGTCGTTGGATGGCGCGAAGGCCGTTTACGATTAGGTAAGAGGATGCTAGAGATGCGCAGCCGCGCACCCGCATCTCTCTTTCGACCCCTGTTCGACTTGCCGCCGCGGGCTTCCTGCTTTGGCCCTTATACCTCCACGCAGGAATCGACCTATGCAACTATGGACGGAATATGAAGGTGTTACCATCGACGGCGTTTTTCCCTTGAAAAAGCTTCTTCTGCCCGAAGGCCGCAGCGCCTTCTTCTCCACCGCCAATGGAAAGGGAGAGACGGCCGTTATCCGGCTGGTCGAATGTCATTTTGACGAGGAGGAAATCCTCACTCGCTGGCGTTCTGTCGATGCCCTGGGCCACCCCAATTTCCTCAAACTCGAGCGCTATGGACAGCTTGCGCTGGACGACCGCCCGGTAGTGTATGCGGTCTTTGAACGCGTCGACGCTAATTTAGCTGAAGTCGTCGCTCGCGGCCGGTTGACCGCACCGCAAACCGCGCAGCTCGCGTCGAGCCTCGCCTCCGCCCTCGAAACGCTCCACAACCATGGCTTCGTGCATGAACACGTGGAATTGCACAACGTCTTCAACGTTGGCAACGTGGTGAAGCTGCGCAGCGATTGCATTCGCGAGGCTCCCGAAGGAGACGCCGGCTTGGCGGCGAAGCGGCGCGATGTCCACGACCTCGCATTGCTGCTGATGAAAGCTCTCGCGCAAACCGGGATCACAGACAGAGCGGACGAATTACCGGCTCCGTTCGACCAAATCGTGCGGAACGGAGTGAGCGGAGCTTGGGGATTGGCGGAAATCAAAGCTGCAATCCAGAGTCCGCCGTCTAGGGTGCGTTCCTCCGCCGCGCGCTCCTCGTCCTCGGCCAGCGCCATCCCCCTTGAATCTCATCCTGCCGCCAGGCCTTTAGCTTCGTTCCAACCTGAGGCTACCGAACCTCGGCCCGTCATTGTTGCCGGCCGGGCATTCCGGGACCAATTTCCTTCGGGCGGTCGAAAGCTCGAGCTTTCCCTCAGAACTAAATGGATTACAGTCGCCGCCTTGACGGTGACAATCTTTTTTATGGCGGGGTGGCTCTTTAAGCATGCGCGGGGGCCTCGTATCGGCGCTGTCCCATCCCCGTCCGTCGCGTCAGTCAAAGCTATGGTGGCGGAGCGAAGCGCGTCCGATTCTATTCCATCCGGTGTTCCCCCGGCGTCGTCGCAGGGTTCCGGGCAGTCCGGGGCCACAACGCCTGCGCAATGGCGCGTAGTCGTTTACACCTACAACAACCGGGTCCAGGCGCAGAAGATGTCCGCTGCAATCGACGCCAAGCACCCCGGCCTCCGGCCCCAGGTTTTTGCCCCAAGCGGCCACGCACCTTACCTGGTGACCGTAGGAGGCGTGATGAGCAAGCGCGACGCCCTGGCATGGGTTCGGAAATCGCGAAGATCCGGCCTGCCGCGCGACACCTACGCGCAGAATTACAGCCTCGCCGCGCGTTAAACTCGACAGCCCGTCCAGCACCCTCTCCGCACGCGTGCTGCATGCGCAGTTCGCTCTTGATCCGTCCACAATCGCTTCTTTTTGCGGCGCAACCAGCGTGAGCGGGCGCGATTGGCCCCTCACGCGGTCCACTTACGACAAAATCTCGCGAAAATACGCGTTCAGCAGGCGGTCGCCGGGATCGTATTTCCTTCGCGTCGCATCCAGCACTCTCAACTTATCCCCGTAGGGCTTCTGCACCAGCCCGGCATTTAGCCTCGGGGTCTGATTCAAAACCGGAATGCCGTTGCGCACGCTGCAAAACTGGTTGTAGGCGTCTAGATAATCTTCCCATCCGGGATTCGCCGTTGAAACCGGATCGATGGTCATCACGTTGCCGTTCCATGAGTAGGAGAGCAGCGCTCTCTGGTCCTGCGCAATGCAATAACCGACGTACAGTAGGTTCGAGCGGTAGCCCTTTCGCGAGTAATAATCTTTGCAGAACTGAAAGAAGTCCGTCACGGCGGCGGGAAACTGCTCTTCAGCAAATGCAAAGAAGCTGAACGTATAGCGGCTGTCGTTCGAAACCGGCGGGTATTGGATGATTTGATCGCAGGGAAGCGTATAGTCGCTGGTTACGATTTTTTCCAGTTGCAGACGCCAGGCGGCATTGAACGCGTCGATGATGCCGTAGCGGATCGAAGGAATCGACACGTTTTGTTCTACGTCGTGGCCCAGCTTCGGCCCGGAAGTGCCCCAGGTGTGGTTTCGCACCGGCCAGGCAACGCGGTTGGGTTCGCCCTTGGCGCCGGGATTGTACTTCCGAAACTCCACCGTGATCTTGTCTTCGAAGGGAAACATGTAGTACATCATGGAGTAATCGAGCGCTTTCAAATCCGGCAGGGCGGAGAGAAAGTCCGCGAGGCTGTACGTCGTGTGATGGACGTGCATCGGCGTCAGTGGCCGGACGCTATAAGTCACTTCGTAGATGATTCCGAAAAGCCCGTAGCTCGACCTTACCAGTTGCATCAGATCGGGCTGGGTTGCGTCGCTGACTTCCAGAAGATCGCCGCTGGGAAGCACCATCTTGACAGCCGTGATGTATGACCCCACCTGCCCATATTCGCCCGGAAAGGACGCATCCTTGGTCCCGGCGCAAGCCGCACTGCCAGCCGATAGGCTGCCGATCTCCGTGTTGACAAAGAACTGCAGATTCTTTGCCTCCAGCGCCTTGGCCATGTCCAGATGAACGGCGTCCGCTTCCACGGTCAACGTGCTTTGCCCAATATCCAGGATCTTATTCATCTTCATCCGAATCAGCGTCCCGCCATCGGCCACCCCGCATGGGGCGGTGGAGTGATTTGACCCTACGGCGCGCACCGGCGAAGGATATGTCGATGGATCTTTCAAGATTGCGACAATTTCGTCAACACTGTTGGCGTCCACGACCACATTCGGATGAGAAACAAGGTCTCCAAACCAGTTAGTAACGGTAAGCGTGGCCATGACCACCTCGCGTAATTCAGTTTTTTGCGCAACGGAACCCGGCCTTCGCGCATGCGGGCCGCGACCGGCCGCGCATCACAAAGCAGCGATAAGCCTTCCGGCGTCACGCGTCTTGTTGGATCACATCGGAGGCCTTTTCGCTGATCATGTAGATCGCGGTGACAATGAAATACCCCGGAATTTTCGGAAATACCGACGCATCTACAACCCGCAAGCCCTTGGTTCCCCGCACGCGAAAATGGCTGTCGAGAACCGCCTTTTCATCGCCGTCGGGACCGATCGGGCAGGTGCATGAGGCATGATGGCCCCACGCCTCATTCCTGACAAACTCGCGCAACTGGTCCGTAGTCGAATACGTGGTTCCCGGAGTCTCTTCGCTACTGATCAGGCCCCGCTTGGCCAGGCGTTCATTCATGGCGCGCACAAATTGCACTCCGTTCACAACGGCGTCCAAATCGGGATCGCTGGCGCGACTGCCATCGCCAAAGTACTGGAAGTTGATCAGCGGCGCGTCCCGCGGGTCCGCGGATTTCAGCTCCACGCGTCCGGTGTTGTTGGTGCGCGCCTTCAGGATCGCCCAGGTAAACCGGTTGTGATGATATTCGAATATCTTCGAGTATCCCGGAAAATAACCGTGAAAACATCCCGGGATCCCGAAGATGTAAAGATCCGGATCCTTCAGCTCTTTCGACGAGCGCCGAATTATTCCAATTAGACTTCCGTTGGACGAGTATAACCCGGAACCGTTTTTCAGCCATTGCTGCATGTACGTATCGGGGTTCGGATCCGGCGGCGAAAACGTTGCCCGATCGATGAGGGCAAAGTTGCGCTCAAAACACGACACTACTCCGACTTCGTAACGATCCTGCAGATTCCTGCCCACACCAGGTAGATGCACGACCTCGGGGATGCCGAATTTGGCGAGCTGGTCACGCGGGCCCACTCCAGAAAGCATGAGCAGTTGCGGCGTGTTGAATGCGCCCGCCGCCACAATCACTTCCCGCTTGGCCCGGCTTTGGTTCCGCGGCGCCGTGGAGGCAGTATCCGTCGCCTGCGGATCCGCCCGATACAGGTGCGCTTGCTCGATGAATTCCACGCCCACGGCCGTGGTTCCTTCGAACAAAACCCGAGTGGCCAAAGCATTCTTAAGAATGGTCAGATTGCCGGGAAATTGCTTCTGCGTCCGCAACAGGTAATCTCGCGGACCATTCCGCTTCCCGTTTTCGACGGCGAGAGGCGTAAACACCAGGCCCTCCGGGCTGGAACCGCGGTAGCGGGAGTCATTGGGATCCAGCCGTGTCTCAACACCCACTCCCACCGGCCCGATCTGATCGACGAGCACTTCCCTCACGCCATTAAGGAGCAGTCGAACCAGCTCAGAGTCTTTAAGAACCAGCGCAGGATCGGCCTCACTCGTGCCGAGCCATCCATGGAAACCGTGCCCGTCGCTCCGGTCGCGCCAGTCTTCCCTTTTCTCAAAAAATCCCGCAACGGTGGAAACCACTTCGTCCACATCGCCGCCCACTGTGCCCGGCGCCGGCACGTAGTGGCAGTTCTCCAGCCGCTCAAAATAACCGCGCATCTTGTCCGCCTGCCAGCTCGCATCGCCGGTGAGCGCGACAATTCCGTTCCAATCGTCATCCTGCGGCGCTACGGTGATCATCGCGTTATGCGCGGTGCATCCGCCCAGCGTCCCTGCGCGCGGATACCAAATGTAGTCTTGGCCATCGACCTTCACAACCTTGGAATCTTTTGCCTGCTGCGCGTCGCCCGTGTAGTGCCGCACAAAGTAGTTCCACGCGCACGCGGGATATTCGGTGGAAAGCCCATGAAAGATGGGTGTTTCGTACATAAGCTGGCCGGGCTCGCCGGCCGAACATGGATCCCCACCGGCTTCCAACAACAGCACCTTAAAGCCGGCGCGCGCCAAGTTCGCGGCGAGCGGTCCGCCGCCCGCTCCCGAGCCGACGATCACATAGTCATATTGCCCATCGCCCATGCCGCTCCTCCTTGCTCGATCAGCATGCCTACCGGCGACCTGCTGAAATTAGAAAGTCTTGAGAAATTCGATGAGCGCCAACTTTTCCTTGTCGCTGAGAGGCGGTTCGCCTTTCGCATAACTCGTCCCGAAGTAATGACCGCGATTGACAATATAATCGGGGCATTTGCTGAGCTGCATCAGCGGCTGGACCAGGTTAGCGAACACCTTGCGGGCGTCGTCATCGGTCGGGTTCGGACCTAGAGCCTTCAAATCGTGCTGCAGGCGCAGAAGCAGTTGCAGCAGTTTGGCGTCGTGATCGGCCTTGCCGTTAAGATCCGCATCATCGGCAAGCAAATCCAGATTGGCCAGTAGATCCACGGGGGTTCCTGCCGGTATGGGTCCGATCTCGACGCCGCTGTTGCTGAACACGCTTGGTAAGAGGCGCTGTGCTATGCCGGTAAGTCCCTTCAAATTATCGGGAACATAACCCGCTGCGACCCGGATATAACTCCTGGTCGTGGTGCGGGCAATCTCGGTTCCCGCCACCCGATTTCCCACCAGATTGCCAATGACCGGGTCTTGTTCGCGGCGCTCCGGCCACAGCAATTTCGTGATAGCATCCTGAAACGCCGCCATGCGATTGTCCACCGTGGGAGAAGGATTGTAATCGTCATTCGCGGCCTTCGGATTCAGCCGGCCCAGGCTGTTATTGAGCAGAAAAGGGGCAGTTGACCACAGGCTGATGAGTGAAGGCGGCCGTGTATACCCACGGCCTCCCCCCGGCAGCTTGAAGCTGTGGGGCGTCCCGTCGAACGGATCATAATAAGTAATGGAGCCAACTGAAGGCAGGTCCTTGTAAGTCTCTGAAGAGAAATTATCCCAAATGTTGCCGCGAATGGCGTTGGTGGCCAGCGGGCTGCAGGCGTTGGTTTGCAGAAGCGTTACCGGCACACGAAACTCGGCGGATAGAAAATTGCCGTCGAGAAAGTCGGGAGCTTTGACAATCGCCTCCATCTGCTTTTTGAACTCGGGTGTTTTGGTCCAGGCCCAGTAAGCATTCCAGCAATTCATGTAATTCGGTCCGGAGCATCCGCCGGGATCCATTCCCGGCGCCGGTTTGGGAGATTTGCTGGAGTGGCAGCGCGCGCAGCGGTCCGCGAACACCGTCTTTCCGAGGTTGAGCGTAGCTCCGTTCGCGGTTAGATACTTCGCGCCTCCCGGCGCGTCCTTCAGCTTATCGGGCCCCGCGCTGGCCAGGAAAAACAGCGCCATGTTTGGCGACTGCGCTTCTGTCACCTGCCAATACATCGAGTTCTTGCGCGCCACCGTGATTTCGATGGGGGTTGTCGGCTTCCCTCCCACGAGCGGATTAAAGTGCAACAGCCATTCCTCGCTGAATAGGCCGATATTCATATAAACACGATTCAAAGCGCCCAGAATGCCCACGGAGTCCGCCCCATCCTTCAAAACTCTCGGCGAATACGAAATATCGGGAGCTGTGAAGTATTTCGACAAAGGCGACGAAGCCGGCACAAAATCGTTCAGTTGTTTGTTATTCAGGCTTCCGTTCGCCAATTTCTCTTGGCCGAACCGCAACGCCTGGTTGAGGCGCGGTCCCACTGCGTAGATCGCGTTCATGGTGCGCGGATTGTTGATGTTATCCGTGGACACCAGCGAAGTGTCGAGCGTGCCCGGAAGCTGGCTGTGAAATAATTGAAATACATAGTTGCTGGGATCGGCTTGCCAGTCGAAGATACGATCGACCCAGAAGTACTGCGCCCCCACGTTGGAAGAAAGATTTTCCCACTTAGGATTCTCGGGGTCCGCCGGCGGCTTGACGGGGCTCGGACCAATGTGGCAGAACCCACATGACATGCCCACCCGGTACGGCCGGATAAGATCCTTGTTATTGTAGTAACTCGGGTCGTTATAGTAACGGACGGGATCCCATTTTTTGGCCGCAGCTTCATCGAAGGCCGGGTTTGGAAACAACCTAAGTCCCACGATCCCCGAGGCCCACCCATAATACGAGCCAGCGGGAAGGTTCTTGCCGCGGGCGCCAATCTTGACGCCAGGATATTTCGATTCATTCTCAAAGGGATCGGGAGGGCAGTTCGGATCGCGCTTGTCAAGCCACAACCCAAATCGCTGCGGGTCCGGACCAGTGGCCTTCTCGAAACACGGCTCGTTGACCAACCCGAGGTAGCTCCACCGGTTGTCGCGGGAAAACTTGAGGCCGGGGCTGGAAGACAGGATCTTGAGCAAATCCAGGGCCCCAAAGCTCGCGCTGGTCAGCGTATCCCATAACCGATCGTTGCCTCCTGACCAGACGATCCACATGTTGCGGCCTTTGATCTCTTCCGGGGTCAAAGCCACTCCCCCATCCATGTCGTGGAAATAGTCCTCGTCGGCGGCGGGAAAGGACGCAACCGTGCGCTGCGCCAACATGGCTTCGTCGCGCACCGTCCCAGGGCGCGGTCCGTTCTGGCAACCCACTGCAGCCACAGCCAGTGCGGCCACGAGCACAAAAATTCGAGAGCCCAAACAGCTTTTCATGCGGACGCCTCCGTTTCACTTTCAGGATTTGGAGCAGACGTCTAAGCGCAGCAATGGGGATTCCCAGCGTCTGATATTTTGAGGCACCCTATCATGGCTTCTGGACGAGTGTCAAGAAGAATGTGACGAATAAAAAAGAGACTTACAATTCCTTGCGTCATCCCTGCTCCGCTGCACTGGGAGAGAAACTGGGAGCCTCGCATCGCGGAGGAGCCCCGATGCAGTGGCGCCGTCGGCAATGCGCGGGGAGACATCTGCTATGTTTCTTAGTACGTCGGGAAATACATGCGGAGAGCAACCTGCTTTACCGCACTTCGCCTTCCGCTCTACGCCGAACCCGGGAACTCGAGTGGCGATTCCTTAAAGAATCGCCACCTTCTTAGCTACATATTGAATCTAAATGACTTATAAGCCGGTTTATATTCCTGCTTATATTTTTCAAGATAATCCAGCCGAACCGCTCCAAGGGGTATTTACTCCCAGGAGCGAATTCCATGAAACTCCCGAAAGTAGCCTTGTACGTTTTGGTCCGTTTGCCGAATGGCAAAAGGACCTACCTCAAACCCTTCATCGCCAAAAACGGCAAACTCAAAAAGTCCTGCGCGATCCTAGATGGCGAGCCCCATCACTTCGATCCCGCGATCTTCTACCTCACGTACGACAACGGCGACGGGCGCGTCATGAAGCGGATCTCCACCGAGCCGGAGGAGGCGATTGCTGCCAAAACGGACATGGAGATCCGCCTCTTGGCCGAGGCGAACGGTGTTGCACTGGCGGAGCCCGTCGCCGCCGCC
>JASHUH010000118.1 GCA_030040115.1 Acidobacteriaceae bacterium
CAGTTCCGCCAAGTCCACACGGCAAACGGGGCCAGCGCCAGTAGCACGCACACTACCGCTATCCGGCGCACATGACCCCGGCGGAGACCTTGCTGATCGTGGCTGTTCCCGGGCAAGACTGGAGCCCGGCGCTCCATTTCCGGGTTCAAGCGACTCTCCCCGGCTATTCCGCCATTGGTCTCGGAAGTGTCGGGCAATCGGTCCCCAGCGTTCGAACGCGGCAACCCCATGATCAGGGCCGGAGCAAAGGCCACCGCGGCCAGGGCGCCGTCAGGCCGCAAAAAAGCCGCGCCGGTAACGGCAAAGGTGAACCACAAGGCATTTGCCCAACCCGGATGATCATGAAAACGCGCCATGGCCCACATGGCCAGCGCCACCGTGAAGACCGATGCGGTCTCGGTGAGCACGGCGGGCGTAAAGGAAGCCGTGAACGGGCAAAGCGCCGCCAGCCAAAGCGTCGCCAGCATCGCTCCCCGCTTGCAGGCAGGGGGCGCAATGCGCCGCGCGAATTCCGCCGCCAGCAGGCAGGCGGCCAGGTCGAGCACGATCTGGATGCAGTCCACAGCAAAGTAGTTTTCGATTCCGAAAAGCCGGAAGCAGGCGGCCAAAAACAGCGGGTAGCCAGGCAGGCGGATCAGCGTGGGCGCCAGCGCTCCGCCGCCGCCCACGAGGGCGTAGCGGCCGTGCAGCAAGAGGTTTTTCGCCACCCCTCCATAGATGGCCGTGTCGCCGTTGGACTCGATGAGCGCATTCAGCATCCAAATGCGCAGCGCCGCTCCGCCGGCGAGCGGCAGCCAGATCGGTAACGTTACGCGGGCTGTCCGGCCCGCCCTGACAAGCAGGCGGCGTAGGGACTCAAATTGACTCTCCGCGACGGCTTCCATACGATTCCTATATAGCGTAGACCGTTTCCGTGTACCCTACGGCATTGTCGCTAACTTCATTGCCGTATTTTGACCCTTTTGGGGCCACTGCTCCTGGTGATCGCGTCGAGAGCACCCGGTTCCGGATCGCATCAGCCGGAAAGCGTCCTAGCCGAAGCGGAGACGACATCCTTCATGCACGCACGTCAAGTTTTTTTCGATCCTCAACGCAAGCGCTGGAAACGGCTTCGCCGCATCCTCGACGCCTTCGCAGTGCTCTCTACGCTGATCGTCGGATCCTTCATTTTCAATGTGTTGCGCAACGAACGCCTGCCCGAGTTGCTGCTCCCCGTGCCGCGACACAACTTCCGCGCCCTGCCCGATCACTCGGCCCCGCTGCGCTTCCTTAAGTCGCAACGGGCGGCGCATCGCAAAACCACCCTCCGCCCTTCCGATGTCCCCTTGAATGCCGGCGAAGGTCTGCGCGCCGCCTATTACGTGCAGGACGATGCAGCCAGCTACTCCTCGCTTAAAGAGCACATTCATCAGATCGATATGCTCTTTCCCCAGTGGCTGCACGTGGACTCGCCCAATGGAACCCTGATGGCGATGAGCAGCGACAATCTGCGCGAGTACCCGGTGGTCGAGGGCTCCATCGTTCACGACCCCGATAGCCTCAATAAAGTCAAGCGCGTGGTCCTGTCGCCGCCGGTGGATACGGAAATCTTTCCCCACCTCAACAACTTCAATCCGCACACACAAACCTGGGACACCGGCGTGGGCGACGTGCTTCAGGACCCCGATAAAAGCGCTGCCCTTCGCGCCCAGATTATGCGCTTTCTCACCGCCTTCCCGCTCTATCGCGGGCTTTCCCTCGATATCGAGAGCCTCGACGACGACGCCGACCCGGCCTACCTCGCTTTCATCAAAGCGCTTTACACACAAATGCATCCGCGCAACCTGCGCCTCTATGTCAATGTCGCCGCCTCCACGAGTAACAGCGACCTGGAGACCATCGCCGCCAACTCCGACGGCGTTGTGGTGATGAACTACGACCAGCACGAGACCAACAGCGACCCCGGCCCGGTGGCCGGACAGGACTGGTTCGTGGCCAATCTGCAGCGCGTGCTCAAAATCGTGCCCAAGGCAAAGATCATCTGCGCGATGGGCAACTACGGCTACGACTGGACGATGTCGATTCCCAATCCCAGGGACCGCCGTCACCGCAAGCCGCAAGTCCTCGACACCGAGGATCTTTCCGTTTCCGATGCTTGGCAGGAAGCTTCCGACGCCGACGCCGATCTCGACCTCGCCGACAACGTCCTGAATCCGCATTTCGAGTACATCGACGAAGACAATCACCAGCGCCACGTGGTGTGGTTTCTCGACGGCGTCACACTGCTCAACGAAATGCGCGCGGCCCGCGAACTCGGCCTGGAAACCTTCGCTCTGTGGCGGCTGGGCGAGGAGGACAGATCGCTCTGGAATGTCTGGGACCGGCCCATGGACCCCAATGCGGTGAAGGAGTTGGGCAAGGTCCCGCCTGGCCATGACGTCGACACCGAGGGAGACGGAGACATTTTGCGCGTCACCGGGTTGCCCCAGTCCGGCAAGCGCACGGTCACCGTCGACACCGACGAGCCCGATCCTCGCAAGCGGCTCATCGTCGACGAGCATATGGACGTGTACCCGCGCACGTACACCATCCAGCAGTACGGCTACCACCCCAACGAGGTTGCGCTCACCTTCGATGACAGTCCCGATCCGCAATGGACGCCGAAGATCCTCGACGTCCTCAAGCGGAAGCACGTCAAGGCAACCTTCATGGCCATCGGCGAAGAGGCCGCCGAGCACGTGGGCCTCATGCAGCGCATCGTGCGCGAAGGCAACGAGATCGGCAATCATACCTGGACGCATCCTGACATTAGCGTAATCTCCACACGTCAGGTCGACCTTGAAGTCAACCTCACCGAGCGCCTCTTCGAAGCCAAGCTCGGCGTGCAGCCGCTCTACTTCCGCCCGCCCTACGACATCGACGAAGAACCCGACACCGATGACGAGGCCTTGCCCGCGTGGCGCATCCAACAGAAGGGCCTCATCATCATTGGCAGCAAGATCGACACCGACGACTGGGACGAACACCCTCGCAAGACCCCCCACGAGATTATCCAGTCAGTCTTCACCCAACTCGAAACCATGAAGACCAAGCCGCAGTTTCGCGGCTCCATCATCCTCATGCACGATGGAGGCGGCGACCGTTCCGTCACCGTGGCGACCCTGCCGCTGCTTATCGATGCGCTCCGCGCGCACGGCTACGCCATCGTTCCCGTCTCCGCCCTGATGGGTAAGACCACCGCCGAGGTGATGCCGCCGCTGCGCTTCTGGGCTCGCATACGCGCCATCCCCGACTCCATCGCCTTTTCCGCGCTCGACGTCATCGGCTACTGCATCGTGACGGTCTTCTTCTTAGGCGACATTCTGATGAGCGCGCGGCTCATCATCGTGGGTCTGTTTGCGATCATCGATCGCTTGCGCCGGCCGCGCCGCCACGCGACGGCAGAGTACAAGCCGCGCGTTGCCGTGCTGATTCCCGCGTACAACGAAGAAGCGGTTATCGTGCGGACCATCCGCTCGGTGCTCAACTCCGATTACGAGGATCTGCACGTGATCGTCATTGACGACGGATCAACCGACCGCACCGCCGAAGTGGCCACCGCAGCGTATGCGCACGAAATTGCCGTCGGCCGCGTGCAGGTGCTCTCCAAGCACAACGAGGGCAAAGCGGCCGCGCTCAACTACGCCCTCGACCGGATTCGCGAAGAAATTTACGTGGGCATCGATGCGGACACGGTGATCGCCGCCGACGCCATCTCCAAGCTCATCCCCCATTTCCGGGACCCCAACATCGGAGCGATGGCCGGCAACGCCAAGGTGGGCAATCGCGTCAACCTGTGGACCCGCTGGCAGGCGCTCGAATACATCACCAGCCAGAATTTCGAGCGCCGCGCGATGGACCTGTTCCACGTCGTCACTGTAGTTCCCGGAGCCATTGGAGCGTGGCGCACCGCGCCCGTCAAAGCCGCTGGCGGCTACCCGCTCAACACCGTCGCCGAAGACGCCGACCTCACCATGGATCTTCTCGAGCAGGGCCTTAAAGTCGATTACGAAGACCGCGCCTTGGCTTTCACCGAGGCTCCGGTGGAGGTCCGCGGCCTCATGCGCCAGCGTTTCCGCTGGTCTTTCGGCACCCTCCAGTCGGTGTGGAAGCATCGCGCAGCTTTCGTCCGCAATCGCGCCATGGGCCTCTTCGCTCTGCCCAACATCCTCATTTTCCAGATACTCCTGCCTCTGGTTTCGCCGTTCATCGACATCATGTTCCTGGCCGGCATCGTCAACTACTCTCTGGATCGTTACTACCATCCCGAAGCAGCTTCGCCGGCCGGCTTCGAGAAACTCATTTCCTACTTCGTCGCTTTTCTGCTCATCGATTTCGTGACCTCCTCGGTAGCCTTCAGCCTCGAGCGCCACCATCCCGCCAACAAAGGCGACGGCTGGCTCCTCTTCCACGTCTGGCTGCAGCGCTTTGCCTATCGCCAGGTCTTCTCGCTGGTGCTCTTCAAGACCGTTAAGCGCGCTATCGACGGCAGACCGTTCAACTGGGACAAGCTGCAGCGCACCGTCAAAATGAGCAAATGCACCGAGGCGCTGGTGGAAAGCGTCCACTGAGCCCGCCCGCATTCCGCTCCCCGACCCAATCCTCGTACCATGAGTGAGAATGGTAACCACCGCGGGGAGCATTCTGTTGGCCTACGACGATTTGCGCGACTGGATCGAAGCCCTGGAAAAGCACAGCGAGCTGCGCCGCATCCGCGAGGAGGTTTCGCCCGAGCTCGAAATCACGGAAATCACCGACCGTGTCTCCAAACTCGGTTCCCCGGCCGGCGCGAAATCTGAGGGAGTCGCGACCGGTAAATACCCTCCCGGCGGCCCGGCGTTGCTGTTTGAAAACGTGAAAGGCTATCCCGGCCACAAGGTCATCATCAATCAGTTCGGCAGCGAGCGCCGCATGGCCCTCGCCCTGGGCGTCGACCGCGTTGAGGAAGTTGCCGAGCGCATGCAGGGGCTGCTGAATCTCAAGCCGCCCGCCGGCCTCGTCGACAAGCTCAAGATGCTGCCCCAACTAGGCGCCCTTGCCAGCGCGTTTCCGAAGACCGTGAGCGCCAAAGAGGCTCTTTGCAAAGAAGTCATCCTGCGCCAGAACTTCGACCTCAACGCCTTCCCCATTCTCAAGTGCTGGCCGCACGACGCAGGCCGCTTCATCACCCTGCCTTGCGTTCATACCCGCGATCCTAGATCGGGAGGGGGCGCCGGCAAGCGCAATATGGGCATGTACCGGATGCAGGTCTACGACGGCCAAACCACGGGCATGCACTGGCAGCGGCAAAAAGTCGCCGCCGAGCACTACCGCGAAGCGCTGCGCAGCGCCGCCGCGGCCAGCGCCGAATCCGATTCAGCCAACAATCCGGCCGCTGCAAGAATCGCTGTCATGGCCGAGTCGGCCGGCGGCGCGGTCACACTCCCTGAACGCTCCGCCGGCGGTTTGCCTCAGGTGACTCTGGGGCAGCTCAGCGGCTCTCGTTTGGAGGTCGCCGTCTCCATCGGCACGGATCCCGCCACTACTTTTGCGGCCATTGTTCCCGCGCCCCCTGAGCTGGAGGAGTTCCTCATCGCCGGCTTCCTGCGTGGCAAACCGGTGGAGATCGTGAAGTGCGAAACCGTCGATCTCGAAGTTCCCGCTCATGCTGAAATCGTTCTCGAGGGCTACGTCGAGTTGGGCGAACTGCGCCCGGAGGGTCCTTTCGGCGATCACACCGGCTTCTATACTCTTTCCGACGATTACCCCGTGTTTCGCCTCACCTGCATCACCCACCGGCGCGATCCCATCTACGCCGCCACTATTGTGGGTAAACCGCCCATGGAAGACGCGTGGATGGGCAAAGCTGTCGAGCGCATCTTCCTGCCGGCCATGAAAATGGGGATTCCCGAGCTGGTGGATGTGCACCTTCCCGTGGAGGCCGTCTTTCACAACCTCATGATCGTCTCGATTCGGAAGAGCTACCCCGGCCAGGCGCGCAAGGTGATGAATGCCATCTGGTCGCTTGGCCAGGCCATGTTCACCAAGTGCATTGTGGTCGTGGACGAAGATTGTGACGTCCAGAACATCCCCGAAGTCGTTCTCCGCGTGTCCAATAACATCGACCCGGAGCGTGACATCCAATTCACCCTCGGACCCATTGACTCCCTCGACCACGCCTCCCGCCTGCCCAACTTCGGCTCGAAAATGGGCATCGACGCCACCCGCAAATGGGCAGCCGAAGGCTTTGCCCGCCCATGGCCGGCGATGATTGAGATGGACCGCGAAACCAAGGCCAGGGTCGACGCGATGTGGGCGCGCCTGGGCCTATGAACTTGGCGCCACTTGAGCGTTTGTTGCGCCACCCTTTGTCGTAGACCGATAATGCCTTCGGAACCATTTAGCGCCGCAACAAATCCGTCAAAATGCGGTTTAAGTAAATGTAAGCCGGCCGACGGGAACAGACGAGAGGCCGGAAGGTGCTGGGGCCGGACGAGAATCCGGGTTCCCTCTTGGTGAATCCAAGAAAGGGACAGCACGAGGAGGTTAACATGCGGAGTTCCCGCTTGGTTTTGTTCTTGGCGATGCTGCTGCTCGCTTTGCCGTTCACAACGGCCGCTGCTCATGCACAGGTTGGAGTGGGGATCGGTGTTGGTGCGCCGGCTCCCGGTTATTACGGTGCTCCCGGTTATTACGGTCCCGGTTATTACGGTTATGATTACGCCTACGGTCCGCCGGCTTGTGAGTGGGGCTATTACCCTTATTACCCGTACGCTTGCGCGCCCTACGGCTACTATGGTCCTAACTGGTTCATCGGCGGCGTCTTCATCGGCGCCGGACCATGGTACGGCTGGGGTCGGCGCGGCTGGGGCTATGGCGGCTATGGGTATCGCGGCGGGTACGGCTATGGCGGCCGCGGCTTCGTCGCGGGTAGAGGCGCTTATGCCGGTCGAGGCGCTGTCGGAGTCGGACGAGGGTATGCGGCTCCGGCGCGTGGCTATGCCGGTGGTGGCCGCGTCGGCGGATTTAGTGGCGGCCGGGTCGGCGGTGGAGGCGGTTTCCACGGTGGCGGTGGAGGCGGTTTCCACGGCGGGGGCGGCGGACGCCGGTAAGCCCGTAACCTTCTAAAACAAAAGGCCCGTTTGCTTCGGCAAACGGGCCTTTTTATTGCCTTGAGTTGTCCCTCGGGCCGCCCAGGCGCCACATGCTCAAGCGCTCTGTCTGGGCTTCCTTTGGGTCTCGGCGCCCAGCGCCGCCAGCCGGTCCGCGATGCGCTCGGCAGCCCCTGGGTGGGCTTGGGTTTTCGCCGCCGCGGCCATGCGGGCGAGCTGCTGCGGGGCTGTCAGTAAACCGGTGAGGGTTTCGCGCAGCTTGCCGGCAATCTCCAGCTCGCGTTCCAGCAGCATCACCGCGGCTCCAGCCGCCGCCATGGCCTCGGCGTTCCGTTGCTGGTGCTCGTCGGCGGCTTCGGCAAAGGGCGCCAGCAGCGCCGGTTTTCCCGCCGCGGCTTCCTCGGCCACCGTGGAGGCTCCACTTCGCGACATGATCAGGTGCGCGCGGGCAAACTGGGCCGGCATATCATCGAGAAACGCGCGAACCTCCCACCGTGACGGGTCGGCGCCGCTGGCCTCATACGCGGCCTGTGTCGGCTCCACGTGGCGCAAGCCGCTCTGATGCAGGACCGTCAGCCCCGGCACGGCCTCGAGCAGCGGCCGCATCAACCGCGGCAGATGCTTATTGAAGAGCTGCGCACCCTGCGACCCTCCAAAGACGAGCAGGTGCGGCGCCCCGCCCGCGGGCGGCTCAATCGTGAAAAATTCTGGCCGGACCGGGATGCCGGTCACTTCAGCGTTGCGAAACCACCTGGCTGCGGCCGGAAAATTGACGGCTGCGGCTTTCACCTTTTTGCCCACCAGTCGATTGGCCAAACCCGGCATCGCATTGGGTTCAAACACCATCGCCGGAACTTTGAGCCGCAGCGCCGCCGCCATTCCCGGTCCCGAGGCGTAACCTCCAATCCCCAGAACCACATCGGGCTGAAAGTCACGGATCAGCCGCTTGCATTCCGCGATGCTCATGGGCAGACGCGCCATGGTTTGCAGGCGCATCGCCAGCGATACGTTTTTGAGAGGGCCTACGTCAACGAAACGCAGCGGAAAGCCGGCTTCGGGGACCAGACGCGACTCCAGGCCTCGCTCTGTGCCCACGAACAGAATCTCAGCCCCGTGCCGCGCCACCAACTCGCGCGCCACCGCCAATGCCGGAATAATGTGTCCGCCGGTCCCGCCCCCGGCGATGAGCACGCGCAGATTTGTCACGATGATTCTCGTGGCCGGTGGTCAGTTCACAGTTCGTAGTTGAGGGTCTACAGTTCGTTGAGTCGCTGGTTTGTTCTCCTTGCTGCCTATTCTTACTCCCTGCCTCTGCTACATTCACTCCGTCTGCCGCGTGATGTTGAGCAGCACGCCGATAGACGCCAGCGTGCAAAACACCGACGTTCCGCCATAGGAAATCAGCGGCAGGGGAATCCCTTTGGTAGGCGCCAGCGAAAGCACCACGCTGATGTTGAAGAACGCCTGAAGCAGGATGGCGGTGGTGACGCCAAACGCGGTCAGCCGCGCGAACGGTTCCTGGCATCGAAACGCCGCCCTCAGCCCGCGCACGCCCAGAACGACGAAAAGCAGCACGATGCAAATCGATCCGATGAACCCCAGTTCCTCGGCGATGTTGGCGAAGATGAAATCAGTGGACGCCTCGGGGAGAAAAAAGAGCTTCTGCATGCCCTCCATGAAACCACGCCCGGTCAGCCCGCCCGCACCCACGGCGATCAGTGACTGCGTGATATGAAAGCCCGCGCCCTGTGGATCGGCTCCCGGGTGGAGAAAGGCCAGCATGCGTTCTCGCCGCCAGGGCACCAGGAAGAGCAGCGCCGCCAGCGGTGGCAGCGCCGCCGCCGCCGCGCCCGCCAGATACTTCCATTCCATCCCCGCCAGCATCAGCATCATGGCCGCAATGCCTCCGAGCACCAGCGCCGTGCCCAGGTCTGGCTGGCGAACAATGAGCACCATAAAGATCACGGGAACAAAGGCCGCACGCAACAGCGTTTTCCAATTCCGGATTTCGTCGAGCCGGTTCTGCAGAAACCACGCCAGAAACAGCACCAAAACCGGCTTAGCGATCTCCGAAGGCTCAAACGAAAAAAACTGGCCGAAGCGGATCCAGCGATGGGTATTGTGCGACCCGGGAAAGAAAAATACCGTCACCAGGAGCAGCGTGGTTGTAGACAGCGCGGGATAAATGAACCTGGGCGAGTTGTAGCGCGCCACGTCCACCTGCATCAGCGCCAGCATGGCCAGCACCCCGGCCAGCGCCCACCCTGCCTGCCGCCCGACGTAGATGTAGGGCGAGTGGTACCGCTCCTGCGCCACCACCGCCGAGGCGGAGAACACCATCGCCAGCCCCACCACCACGAGCAGCAGAGTGGTGAAGAACAGCCACTTGTCGACGCCTGTGCGTTTCGCCATATCCGCTCTACGCCCTCTGCTCCACCTTCCAGCTCCGCAACTCGCTGACGAGCTCCTTGAACACTCGCCCGCGATGCTCGTAATTTTCGAACTGATCGAAGCTGGAACAGGCCGGCGCCAGGAGCACCACCTCACCGGGCCGCGCCGCCTCGGCCGCCGCGCTCACCGCTTTGTCCAGCGTCTGGCGCGATTGGATCGGGACCACGCCGCGCAGATGCGACTCGATCTTCGCCGCCGCCGAGCCGATGGTGTACACCGCCCGCACCCGCTCCCGCAGAAGCGGCGAGAGGATCGTATAATCCGATCCCTTATCCTTGCCTCCTAAGATCAGATGAATTCCCCCTGGAAACGCCGCTACGGCCTTGGCCGTTGCGTCCACGTTGGTGGCCTTCGAATCGTTGTAAAACTCCACGCCATTGATTGTGGCCAGGTATTCCAAGCGGTGCTCCACGGCGTGGAACCTCTCCACGCCACGCGCCACGGCTTCTGCCGGAGCGCCCGCCAGCCGCGTGGCGCACACCGCAGCCACCACGTTCTCCACGTTGTGCCCTCCCTTGAGAGAAATTTTGCTCAACGGCAGGATCCGTTCGGCCTCCGCCCCTTTGGCCGCCCGGTAAGTCACATATCCGTCCTCGACCCAGGCTCCCTGGTCGACCGCGTGCTGGGTTGAGAACCAGTACACCGGCGCGGGTGAGCGGGGGGCTGCTTCGGCAGTGCGGGCATTGTCGGCGTTGAGCACCACCCGGTCCCGTGCGTCCTGCATGGCAAAGATCCTCTCCTTGGCGCGTGCGTAATTCTCAAAACTGCCGTGCCGGTCCAGGTGGTCGGGGGTGATGTTGAGGATGACGGAGATGCCGGGATGAAATTCCACGGTGCTTTCCAACTGGAAACTTGAGACCTCAAGCACCAACCAGGTGTCTTCTGTGCTTTCATCGATCAGTCCCACCACCGGCACGCCGATGTTGCCGCCCACCAGCACCGGAATCCCGGCTTCGGCCAGAATCGCGCCCGCCAGCGCCGTCGTGGTGGTTTTGCCGTTCGAGCCGGTGATAGCCAGAATCCGGCCCTTCAAAAACCGCGCCGCCAACTCCAGTTCGCCGATCACCGGCCGGCCGAAGTTGATGGCCTGCGCCAGCTCCGGCGTATTCAAGGGCACGCCAGGGCTCACCACGATCAAATCCTGCCGGCGGAAAGTGAGCACGCCATGGCCACCCGTCTCCACCATGACGCCTTCTTCGAGCAGCGCGGGAATCTCCTTGGCCAGCGACTCGGCTGAGCGCACGTCCGAAACCGTTACCTGCGCCCCCTGCCGGCGCAGAAACAGCGCCGCCGCCAGGCCCGACTTGCCCATCCCCACCACCAGCACTTTCTTGCCTTTCAGTTCCATCATCCTGTCTGTCCTAAGATCGAAATCGAGAAAAGGCTTCCGTCAGTTGATATCCAGAGGACGGCTTCCGCAGCTCTCTTATTGTGCAACGCGACCGCGGCCGCGCGGGATCCTCTAGCGCAGTTTCAGCGTGGTGAGTGCAAACAGTGCAAACACCAGGGCGCCGATCCAGAAACGCGCAATCACCTTCGATTCATTCCAACCCAACTGCTCGAAGTGATGATGCAGAGGCGCCATCTTGAAGATACGCTTCTTGCGCAATTTGTAACTGCCCACCTGCAGGATCACCGAGAAAGCTTCCAGAAGGAAAATGCCCCCGATAAACGGCAGCAGAAGCTCCTGGCGGATGATCACCGCAACGGTGCCGATGGCCCCGCCCAGCGCCAGGGAACCCACATCGCCCATGAAGATCTCGGCCGGGTGGGCGTTGTACCAAAGAAACCCGATGGAGGCGCCCACCATGGAGCCGCAAAACACCGTCAGCTCACCGGCCAGCGGCATCCGTTGCAGCTCGAGATAATCGGCAAAGACTACGTTGCTGTTCACGTAGGTGAGCACCGCCAGCGCCCCGGCCGCAATAATGGTGCAGCCAATGGCCAGCCCGTCCAGCCCATCGGTCAGGTTCACGGCGTTCGACGAGAGCGCCAGCCATAACGTGACCCAAATGACAAAGGGAACAAACGCCAGCAGCGCCAGGTGCGGCGCAGTGGCGGGCCACCAGTGCCACAGCAGGTCGGGCCGCCAGCTCTTGATGAATGGCGCCGAC
>JASHUH010000012.1 GCA_030040115.1 Acidobacteriaceae bacterium
GTCGGTGGATGCGGATCCCTTTTGGAACCGCGTTCGCAGCTCCAGTGTGTATCCTCCCTACACCGACAAGACTTGTTTGACACTAACGATATGAGTCATATTAAATCGTAATGTCGCCTCGCTGAGGCCCGTTTGTCCGTTCTTCAGAAGGACCATGGCCTACATATCGGAAAAATTCACGAGGAGAAAATTTGCAGCCGCCAGCGGCAGCCTCGCGTTTGTGACCATCGGCGCCGCTTCGTTCCCCTTCCAGGTGTCGGCCGCGGCGCTGGCGATATTGGACGTCGCTTATGCCGGTTCGATGGGCTCGATGATGGAGGGCCCTCTAAAGAATGCCGTCCGCAGCGACTTGCATTTGGATATGCACGGACGCGCGCAAGGATCGGACGCGCTGGCGGGGTTGATCGTCGGCGGCAGCATCCGGCCGGATGTGTTCATTTCCGCCACGCCTGGTCCTATGATGACGGTGCTGCGCTCAGACAAAGCCAAATCCGCCGAGGCCATTGCGCACACAGAGATGGTGATTGCCTATAGCCCGAAGAGCCGCTTCGCATCGCAGTTTGAAGCTGCGGCCAAGGGAAGATCCGAATGGTGGAAGATTTTGGAGCAACCAGGCTTGCGCTTCGGACGCACGGATCCGGTTGCGGACCCGCAGGGGCGAAACATTATTTTCACGATGATGCTGGCGGCAAAGATGTACCATCAGCCGGATCTGATCGAGAAGACGCTCGGCCCAACAATTAACGCCGAGCAGATATTCAGCGAGCCGACCGTTCTAGTCCGGTTGCAGAGCGGCGAGCTTGACGCGTCTTCGGCCTATAAGATTCAGCCGGGCCCGTTTCATCTTCCCTATATTTCATTGCCGCGTCAACTCAACCTCAGTTCGGAGCGCGTGCACCAGGAAAATCCAGGTTTGAGCCTAACCGTCGGCGGCAAGACGTACTATCCTGAACCGCTGATCTATTACGCTGCGGCTCTGAGCGATTCTCCGAATTCCAAAGGAGCTGCTGAATTTGTCCAATGGTTGAAGGGAAGCGAAGCACAAACAATTTTCAGACGCTACGATTACGATTCACCGGACAGCGCTTCCACGCTTTACGCGTGATTGCCAGCCACCGCTTGGTCGCGCGCATCGGGGCGGCAGTATTTGCGCTGGCGCTACTCTATCCCCTTTCAGCGCTTTTCGCACACATCGGCGCCTGGCAATGGGATGCGGAAGTGCGCGGCCCGGCGCTCTCATCGGTGCGTGTATCTTTGGTGCTCACCACCGTCGCCATGCTGATTGTGGTCGCCATCGGGACGCCGATGGCTGCTTACATCGCGCAATGCAAGGCTATGGAACGTCTTCTGTGGCAAGCGGCCATGCTGCTCCCAATTCTGCTGCCGCCCCTCGCCCTCGGCATTCTTTTCACTTTGGCATTTGGTCCTTACGGTAGCGTTGGCCGACTGCTGAATCACTGGGGGGTGGCCATGACCAACAGCGCCTCAGCTTTCGTAGCCACGCAGGTTTACGTGGGCATGGGCTATTTTGTTCTGGGTGCAGTCGCGGCCTTGGACGCTGTTCCACCCATGTTACAAAAGCAGGCTGCTTTGCTGGGGCTCACTCCGATAAAGGTCTTTTTCAGAGTCACGCTGCCGTTGGCGCGTTTGGGCTTCGCCGTTGCGCTGAGCATCGCGTGGGTTCGTGCGGTTGGAGAATTCGGCGCTGTTGTGGTCACTGCGTATTATCCTTCCGGTATGCCAGTACAGCTCTGGGTCGATCTGCAAAGCTTTGGCTTACCCGCAGTGATGCCGCTACTGGTGATCTTCCTGGCGGTGGCTTTGCCGCTCCCGTGGCTGGCACACGTTTTGGCGCAGCGTCGAAGCTATGTTTGACGCCGAATTCACCAAGCACCGCCGTGATTTCCCCGTTCGCCTCTCGCTGCAGCTCGGCGCTGCGCAATCGGTGGGTTTGTTCGGTGCTTCCGGCGCGGGCAAAAGCACGGTGCTCGCGTGCATCGCCGGCGTCGAGCAGCCCGACGACGGTCACATCGATCTCGGGAGCCTGCGCCTCTTTCCTCCGTCTCTTCCTCTGCATCAACGGCCGGTCGGCTATCTCACGCAAGAGCCCAGCCTGTTCCCGCATCTCAGCGTGCGCGAAAACGTGACATTCGGTGTGCCCAAGCATGAAGTGTCCGACCCGGAACGCGTCTCCTGGATCGCGACGCTGAGGGAGCGCCTGAAGCTCGCACCGCTCTGGGACGCTTCCGCTGCGCGCATTTCGGGCGGGCAAGCGCGTCGCGTCGCCCTGGCTCGGATGCTGGTGCGCAAGCCGTCGCTGGTGCTGCTTGACGAGCCGTTTGCGGGTCTCGACCGCCAACTGGTGCGCGAGCTGATTGACGACCTGATTTTCTGGAGCAGAACCGTCGGCTTTAGCATGATCGCCGTCGATCACCAATCCGAAGTGCTGATGCGCCTCTGCCCTGAATCGGCAATCGTGTTGGAGCGCGGACAGGTGGTTCAGCACGGTACCTGGAGCGACCTTCGCAGGACCCCGGCGACCCCGCTGCTACGATCGCTTCTGGCGCCACTTTAGATTGCTGGCGGTGCGTTCCTTGCGCTCGTCATAGGTATAAAACGAGTTAGCCTGTTGAAACTTTTCGCTCCGCGCTGGCGGCGCTGTTATGTGAGCAACCACTGGCTAGCGGGAGTTTACTGCGATCTGATTGGGGAGGGGACTCATAAGTTAATTTCTGAGCGATTTAGCCGGGCGGAGCTGTCTTACCCCGTGGGGTACTACGGTGCAGTTGTTGGAGGCCGAGAATTTTGATGAAGGCCTGTTGCGCCAGGGTCTGCTGGGATAGCGCATAGGCGGCGCGCGCCGGCCCCTTTTCGCCCTGCGGTGGATACAGCAAAACGAACTGCTTGAACTCGGCCAGTTCCTCCAGCAACTGTTCCAGGGACAGATCGGCCCAGCCGGCCTGCGCCTGCCTGTGCAGGTAGTGCAACAGAGAGATGCCGAGCATGCAGTAGAAAGCGTGGATGCGAATCTTGCGATGGGTCCAGTGGTGCATGGGATCCCAGCCCAGCCCGTCCCCATCTTTCAGTCCGCGGAAGACGCGTTCGATGGCCTGCCGGCCGGCGTAGCCTGCCACGACCTGTTCGGCGCTCCAGTCCATGCGGTTGGTGACGAGAACTGTCCGTCCCAGGCGTTGCTCCAACCACTGGGAAAAGGCCGCGGCGTCGAAGTCGAATTGCAG
>JASHUH010000119.1 GCA_030040115.1 Acidobacteriaceae bacterium
ATTGGGAGTGCGCGACCAGCGCTGTGCCGGGCAGATGAATCAGGTGACAGAGCGGCTTAAAAGGATCGCCAGCCTGGAGGATCTGACCGAGATCCGCGCCTCGATTGAGAAGAGCGCGGCGGAGCTGAAGAACACCATTGCGCGCATGACAGAGGAAGGCAAAGCGGCTGCAGAGGAGTTGCGCAAGCAAGCATCGATATACCAGGCCAAGCTGGAGGAGGCTGAGGAGATTGCCTCGCGCGATGCGCTGACCGGGGTGCGCAGCCGGCTGTGCGTGGAAACCCAGATGGAGAATCGCATTGCGGTCGGCGCCAAATTTTGCCTGGCGATGGTCGACATCGACGACTTCAAGCGCATAAACGACGAGCACGGCCACGTGACCGGCGACGAACTGCTCAAGCAGTTTGCCGGAGAGCTGCGTTCGGTGTGCCGCGCCACCGACGTGATCGGCCGATGGGGCGGCGATGAGTTCGTGGTGCTGCTTGACTGCAGCCGCGAAGAAGCGAACGAGCGCATCGAGCGGCTCACACGGTGGGTGTGTGGCGATTACACCGTCGCAGGCCAGTCTGGCGCCATCAGGCTCAGGGTCGATGCGTCGATCGGCGTCGCCGAGCACGTTCCGGGCGAATCGATGAAGTCGCTTGTCGCCCGGGCCGACGCGGCGATGTACGCGGTGAAAGTCATGGGCGGGGAGCAGGGAAGCCGAGGGCCGGCCAACGGCGGAACGCGCGGAAGCGATGGAGCTGCGCGGCGGCCCGACGTCCATAAGGGTTGAGACGTCCTTCGCTGGTCAAAGGTGCGGATCGCGCGAGTTCTTAATACCCATTCGCCACCAGCCAGTCGGCGCTGAGCGCGAATTCCGGCTTTTTTGCGGCGGGAAGCTGGGCTGCAGCGAGCTTGACCAGAATATCGGCCTCGATGTTCACCGGGGCGCCGGTGCTTAACGTGTGCAGGTTGGTGCGCCAGTAGGTAAAGGGCAGAATGGCGATCGAAATCGTCGCGCCGTCATAGTCGGCGATGGTTAGGCTGATGCCTTCGACGGCCACCGATCCCTTGGGCGCCATCCATGGGCGGACACTCTCGGGAACACGCACCTTGAGCGTCCAATCGGTGGTTTGCCGGTCGAAGTGGGGGCTAGATTCGGGGATCACGGGATCGAGGGCGGTTAGGACGCCGCAGCCGTCCACGTGGCCCTGGACAATGTGGCCGCCGAGAGGACTGCCGGCCGCCATGGGTAACTCCAGGTTGACGCGCGCGCCGGGCTGGAGCGCGCCAAGAGAGGTGCGGTCCAGGGTTTCCTGGGCGAGATCAGCGTGAAAGTAAATGGGGTCGGGGTCCAGCGCCGTCAGGCAAACGCCGGAGACTGCCAGCGAATCGCCCTCGCGCAGTCGCGAGGCAATTCCCTGGGCCTCGACGGTGATGCGCCGTACGCCGCCCCGGTCGACCAGACTGACCAGCGCGCCGGTCTGCTCGATAATGCCGG
Source organism: Acidobacteriaceae bacterium (assembly GCA_030040115.1). Lineage (GTDB taxonomy): Bacteria > Acidobacteriota > Terriglobia > Terriglobales > Acidobacteriaceae > Telmatobacter. The sequence continues at coordinate 1,484 of JASHUH010000119.1, forward strand.
TGAACATGCGTCCAGTGTAAAAGAACAAGGATCAGGGGTCAGGGATCAGGGATCTCCGAATGGGCCGGGAGAAATGTCAATCCTCCAACGCGGTCAAAACTGATTGCAAATAGTTGCCCTGCCCGATCTTGTGCGGGATCGGCGGCGCTGTTTCGGCTCGGCTTGTCTTGTGTTTTGCGCAGGAGGGGCTTCAGCACGGGAAAGAGGGTGTCGGCGATGATGTGCGCGCCTTTGGCGGTGGGATGGATGCCATCGGCCTGAATGGCGCCGGGAACCGCGATCAGATCCTTATAGAGCATGGGCACAAGCGCGGTGTGATAACGAACGGCAACCTCGGGAAAGATGGCCTGGAAGGCGCGGATGTAATCGGGTCCGTAATCGGGCGGCAGCGTGATGCCGGCCACCAGCACCTGAATGTGCGCGCGCACCAGCGCAGCGACCACCTGGTCGAGGTTGGCGCGGGTTTGCGCCGGCGGCAGGCCGCGCAGACCGTCGTTGCCGCCGAACTCGACGATGACGATGGCCGGATGCAGGTCGAGGATTAAGGGCAGTCCGGCAATCGCGTCTTTGCTGGTGGCGCCGCTCGTGCCTCGGTTGATGACTTGGTAATGATAGCCGCGATCATTGAGAATCTTCTGTAGGTCGTCCGGGTAAGCCTCCCCGAAAGAAACGCCGTAGCCTGCGGTGATGCTATCCCCGTAGCACACCAGAAGAGGCTCCTTGGCGGCGCGGAGCGGGAGGACTGCGGCGAGCAGACAGAATGCAACGGAAACTACGCGCCGAGCGTCCACGGAAATAGTGTACGAGAACAGGGATCAGGGATCTGGACGGGAAGCTGGCTGAAGGTGGAGGGCCAGAAACCTGGCCCCTGCATTGGAGGAAACTGCGTGATTGAGGTTCGCGACGCGAGAAGATGGATTCAGAATGGCGCGCGCCGCGTCGAGATTCTGAGGGGGATATCGCTCACGATTCCGGCCGGTCAGTTTTTGGCCATTGTGGGCGCGAGCGGAAGTGGGAAGAGCACGCTGCTGGGGCTACTGGCCGGGCTTGACAGCCCCAGCGCGGGCGAAATCTGGCTCGATGGGATCCCGATTCACAACCTGGCTGAGGCGGAGCTGGCGGCGGTGCGCGGCCGCAAAATCGGCTTTGTCTTTCAGTCGTATCAACTCATTCAGACACTTACCGCTTTGGAAAACGTGTTGCTGCCTTACGAACTGAATGTGGAAGGAAACGGATTGGCGAAGGCGCGGCGCCTGCTGGAAGAGGTGGGCTTGAGGGATCGGATGGATCATTACCCGGTGCAGCTCTCGGGCGGCGAACAGCAGCGTGTGGCGCTGGCGCGCGCATTCGTGGCCGATCCGCCGATTGTGATGGCCGATGAGCCGACCGGCAACCTCGACTCCGCCAATGGCCGCCTGGTGCTGGACCTGCTGCTCAAGCGCAATCGCGACGCGGGCACGACGCTGGTGCTGGTGACGCACGATGCGGAGATTGCCGGCTGCGCCGACCGCAGGATTGTGCTCAGGGACGGCCTCGTAGTGGACGATACGCTGCCCTGCGAGGCTCTGGTTTCGCCGGCGCCGCTGGCCCAAAGCGGGGAGAAAAATGGCTGAGCGGGCGCTGAGCTGGCGGCGCGCAACCGCAATCGGCTGGCGCGACCTGAAGTCCGCGCCGGGCAAGTTCGCGTTTGTCGTGCTTTCCGTGACGGTGGGCGTGGCGGCGTTGGTGGGTGTGCGCGGGCTCAGCGACAGTTTCCGGCATACGCTCTCCGGCGAAGCGCGCTCGCTGATGGCCGCAGACTTGAGCGCGCACATCTTTCACCCGCCCACAGCCGCAGACGCACGCCGCATCGCAGATATCGCCGCCAAAAATCCCGGGTTGCGCAGCACATGGACGACGGAGACGGTCTCGATGGCCTCCGTGCCGCCAGACCCTGTGCCCTTGCTCGTCTCGTTGAAGGCCGTCGATCCCAGTCAATATCCCTATTACGGGCAAGCGGTGCTCCAGCCGGCAATGGGCCTCGAAGAGGCGCTCGCGGGTGATTCGGCCGTGGTCGCGGAAGAGTTTCTTATCCGCATGAGCGCCCATGTGGGGCAAAATTTGCGCCTGGGCGGCGTCAATTTCAAAATCACCGCCGTTCTTAAGCAGGAGCCGGACCGCATCACGGCCGGAGCCGGATTGGGACCGCGCGTGATGATCTCGCAGGCTTCGCTCCAGCAAACGGGGCTGGTGCAGTATGGGAGCCGCGTGAGCGAGCGGCTGCTGGTCAAGTTGCCCGAGACGCCCCCCCATGGTCTTTCAGCGGATGCGGAGATGGCGGCGGTGCGCGCGAAGCTCGAAGCGGCGCTGCCCGATGCGCAGGTGATGGACTACAAAGAGGGTAATCCGGCGCTGAATCGCGGCCTGGATAACGCGACGTCGTTGTTGAGCCTCATCTGCCTGGTGGCGATGGTGCTCGGCGCCATCGGCGTGGCGATGGCCATGCACGCGCACCTTGAGCAGCGCATGGACATGCTCGCGATTTTGAAGGCCGTAGGGGCGAGCTCGGGGGACTTACTGCGCATTTTTCTGCTGCAGACGCTGGGGTTGGGGCTGGCTGGCGCGCTCGTGGGCGTGGCTGCGGGCGTGGGGGTGATGGTGGCGTTGCCGGCGGCTTTTGGTCATCTGCTGCCCATGCATGTGGTGATGGGATTTCCGTGGCAATCGGCGCTCGCCGGGCTTGCGGTCGGAGTGTTGACCACGTTGCTTTTTTGCCTGCCGCCGCTGATGGACGTGCGCGGCGTTCGGCCGGTGCTGGTGCTGCGGCGTCTGGTGGAAGGCGGCCCCGAAGGCATTGCCGGATGGCTGGCGCGCTGGTGGGCCCGGCGGCTGCAACTGGGCATCGCCGCCGCCGTGGTTGTGATGCTGGGGGCCATCGCCTGGGGGCTTTCCGAGTCGGCGAAGATGGGCGCCTGGTTTGCCCTGCTGTTTACCGCCGCGCTCGTGGTTCTGCTGGTCATGGCGGCGACGGCGCTCCGCGGGTTGCGCTGGTGGCTCGATCGGGTGCGGCTGCGACTGCCTTCGTCGTTGCGTCAGGGATTGGCCAATCTCTACCGGCCGGGCAACCAGTCGGCCCCAGTGCTGGCCGCGCTGGGCACGGGGGTCATGCTGATTCTGGCCGTGTATCTCATGCAGGCGGCCCTGTTGCGCGATCTGCACGAGACGGCTTCGCCCAAGCTGCCTAACGTTTTTCTCATCGATATGAGCTCGGATGAGGTCGCGGGCGTGAGGGCATTTTTTGCGCACCGGACGGGAGTGACGCAGCCGTTGAACCTGATGCCCGTGGTGACAGGACAGTTTATCTCCATCAACGGGCAGCCCATCGAACAACTGCACGGCGAGCATTTCCCGCGGCGCTATTTGGAAAATGCGGAATTGAGTTGGGCTGACGCGCCGCCCGAAGGCGATGCGGTGAAACAAGGCGTCTGGTGGAAAGAACCGAACGCTGCCCAGATCGCTGTACGCCAGGGAACGGCCCGCCGGCTGCGCCTGGGCATTGGTTCGGAGATGAAGCTCGAGACCGGGGGAGTGGAGCGCACCTTGCGCGTCGCGGCCATCTATGAGGCCGACGGACAGCACCTGGGCGCGCGCGTGCAGTTTGTGCTGCCTTCGGGTCTGATCGGAAACGAGCCATCCACCTGGTACGGCGGCTTGCACATGGAGCCCAACACGGTGGCGGATATGGAACGCGCCCTCTTTGCTGCGTATCCCACCATTACCGTGATTAACGTGGCCGATGTGCTGGCGCGCATTGAGAGCGTGGTCGATCAGATCACTTTCGTCGTGCGCCTGCTGGCGGCGTTTTCGATTCTCGCCGGGCTTATGATTCTGGCTTCGAGC
>JASHUH010000120.1 GCA_030040115.1 Acidobacteriaceae bacterium
CCTCGAGGAAGCGCTGAAGAACGACCGTGCGCCGACGAAGGTTCTGCAGTTTAACGATTTCGGCCTGGTGGCGATCACGCGCAAACGCGTGAAGCAGTCGTTGGAGCGGACGTTGAGCGTTCCCTGCCCCACCTGCCAGGCGACGGGCATGGTGAAGAGCGCCGCCACGGTGTGCAACGAGATCTACACCGAGATGCGCAAGATGCGGAAGCACTTTGAGAATGCGGACGTGATGCTGCGGGTGAATCCCGAGACAGTGAAGGTGCTCAAGTCGAACGGAAACCGCTGGCTCAACGAGTTCGAAGAGTTGATCGGCAAAAACGTGCTGGTGAAGAGCGATCCCACGCTGCATCCGGAGCAGTTCGATATCCAGGGCTAGCGAATTGAATGGTTCTGGCGGAGCTTAAAAGGGCCGGAGGATTTTTCCCTCCGGCTTTCCTGCACTCAAATGTTTCCGGCGGGGTATCCCGGGTCCGCGCCGCGGGTTTGCCGCTCGAAGTTCATCAAGCTGCGGCAGATACGCTCCAAGGACCGCTCTTCTCGCCGCAAATTTTCGTCAGGACGCAACCTGCATGCGCAATCCGGTGTCTAATTCAGGGGGATTCCCCTAGGCATTAACCTACTTCGATCGTTGAGGTTCCCATTATGTCGTTTCCTCGTTGGATGTCGTCGACGGGTTGTCTTTGCGTTTTTGGCTACGCAGCCATTTTTACGGCCTCTTTGGTTTCTGCGCAGTCCGTTGCTTCCACCAATCAAATCGATGCTCCGGAGGCGCCTTCCGGCGAGTCGAGCTCGCTGCAGCTTGCGGAGAGCGCCTTACCTGGGAGCTCCGCGGCGCTGCCTTCCGCCCCTGGAAATCCGGGAGCATCGCCGTCCTCGCCGGCCCCGGGCGGCCAGGAAAACAACAACACCTATTCCGGCTGGCGCGGCAGCAATCTGACGCACAGGCTGACGTTTGAGCTCGGGGGAGGCTTCAATGGTCCCATCGGCAACGACACCGGCGACGCCGGCGCCGGACCTGGTCCTGTCATCACCTTTGGCGGCAACTTCACCCTCGGCGCGGGCGTCCGTTTCTCCAACCGGATCTCCACTCTGCTGGAGTATCAATTCATCGACGACAAACTCCCAGCCGCGTTCCTCTCGGAGTTCGCAGCGGACGACGTTACGGCGGGCAACGCACACATCAACTCGATTACCGGTTCTCCGGTCGTTGACCTGTTTCCCGGGAAATCGAATGGCATTTATCTGGTCGGCGGCTACGGCTGGTACCACAAGTCGACCAACCTCCAAACACCCGAACTGGCAATAAGCTATTACGGCGAATACTACGAGAATGTCACCGTTGCCTCCTTCACCTCGAGTCAGTGGGGTGCCAATGCCGGGTTCGGCCTCTACCATCGCGTAGGGGGCATGTACGGAGAAAGCAATACGCAGATCTTTGCCGAGGCGCGCTACACGTTCATTCACACTCCGCCCATCACCCAAACGAATGGCCTCGGGACAACCGAGTTGATTCCTGTCACGATCGGCGTACGGTTCTAAAGGAGTCCGAAGCGAAGCGCCTCGCCCGGGCATCGCTTCGGCAGGAAGTGTGGCTTGAGCCGCGCCAGGTTTTTGGCCAGGATTCGGCACGCGGACGTGCTTTCGCCGGCGGCGGGCACATCGGCCAGCGGCGTTTCGCCCGTGGCGCCGGCGCCAAGGTGGCGCCGTTTTCGCTGGGCGTCCGCTGGTGATTTTCACTGGCCGCGAAGGATCGCGTCGAGGCCCTGCAAGCTGCGCCTTTGGTGCGTGCCTCCGAGCACCCAACGCGCCCGCTTCCCCGCGCGCGAAGAGATCGATCCGTACACCGCCGGTCAATAATATTACAATATTACAGGTGCATCACCGGTTGTCGCTCTTTGAGCCAAACAAGGCCTTCGGACGTGCCGGACTTGGGAATATACTCGCAGCCGATCCAGCCCTGGTAGCCGACTTCGTCAAGCAGGTCGAAGAGGTAGCCATAGTTGACCTCTCCCGTATCGGGCTCATGGCGATCGGGTGCGCCGGCGATCTGAATATGGCCGACCCGGCTCTCCTGCGGGTTGCCGAGATAGGTGCGAATTTTCATGGCCAGATCGCCCTCGCCGACTTGGCAATGGAATAAGTCCATAAGCACCTTGACGTTTGGTTTGCCGGCCTCGACGACCACGGCATGGCCCTCTTCCTGGCAATTAAGAAAGAATCCAGGCATATTCCGCGGGGCGATGGGCTCGATCAGCACATCGACGCCGGCGGGCCGCGCCTGATCCGCCGCCCAGGCCAGGTTGCTGACATAGGTCGCGTGCATCCGGGCGCGGTCGGCCCCCTCGGCCGCCACGCCGGCCATGGCATGGATGCGCGGGCATTCCAGCACCCGGGCGTACTCCAGGGCGCGCAGGAGCCCGTCGCGGAACTCCTGTTCGCGGCCCGGCAAGGCCGTGCAACCCCGGTCGCCAGCGTCCCAGTTGCCGGGAGGGGCGTTAAAGAGCACTTGGCGTAGCCCGTTTTGCTGCAGCAGCCCGGCCAGTTGTTGGGCGGGATATTCATAGGGAAAGAGATACTCGACGGCGGTGAAACCGTCCTGGGCCGCGGCGGCGAATCGGTCGAGGAAACTGTGCTCGCGGTACATCATGGTAAGGTTGGCGGCGAAACGAGGCATGTGATCGCTCCTGGGGTGAAATAGATTTCAGGGAAGCAAAGTCGGGTCAGCGTCGCGCTCGGCGAGGAACGCGCGCACAATCGAATGAAAATCGGGATCGGGTTCGAGGCCGAGAACCTGAGCGCGGGAGTTGTCGAAGACCGCCGGCCACCCGCTGACCAGGCGGGCAATCATGGAGTCGGGCTCGAAGCGCACCAGCGCCCGGGCTTGCGCTCCGCCGACAGCTTCCAGGGCATCGAGCATCTCTCTCACCGTCACCGTAAGGGCGGGCAAATTCAACGCGACACGCCCACCCAACTCCTGGTGCGAGGCCTCGGCGACGGCCACAATTCCCGCCACGGTGCGCGCCGGCGAGGCGAGCGCAAC
>JASHUH010000121.1 GCA_030040115.1 Acidobacteriaceae bacterium
CCATTCACGGCCGCCTCCAGCACAAGTTCGTCGCCAGGATCGCGGAGCTGCGGACGCCAGCGGAAGTACGCCTCTACCGGCTCTGCCATTCCGATCAGTCCATCCACGTAAATGCCAACTTCTGCTGCACTGAGCCCTGACGCTAAGCGGTGCTCAGCGAGCGTACAGATGGCCTCGTACTCGAGCGCGAGCGCAACCGTCAGCAACATGACAGCGTCACCCCGATCAATACGGCGCAGCAACTCCGCAGACGCACCGCGCGGGCTTCGCATCGCCGCAATCACCACATCGGTGTCGATCACCAGCCTCACATCATAATGATATCACATCGCCGACAATATCATCCAAGGAAAGGATTCCGCCTTGATCGGCGGTTGGTCGGCCAGTGGAACAGTAGGCGGCTACAGACCTGAGCAGGGGTGGGGGCATAATCGTGTAGCGGCTGGTGGCATTAGATTGTATCCAGCACAGGCGGCGTCTGTGACCTCTTTCCCTTCGTGAAGCCAATGTTGGCGCATAGGGTCGGCTCAAATTGGGGCGACACTCTGACGTGAACAAGCGCGGCTATCGGTGGCACAGCAAGCCCATCATCACCGCCATTCAACCCATGCGCCTCATCGTCAACCTCGCTTGCGGGGAGATTTCTTTCAGAAAGGGCAGAATACTCCTGCCGCACCCTGCGGCGTTCGAAAAATGCGAATCCGCGTGAGGGCGATGCGCGCCGGCCCCCGAAGAGCAGGGCCAAGCTGGCTCCGGGCTTCGGCTGACGCTTGGGCGATCCGGGCCGCGCTCCGGTTTCGCTATTTTTGCTAAGATAGCTGAACACCCCCCCCCCAAAAACGCCGCCTGGGAACAAGTGGCGCATTTTCAACGCTTTGCGCCATGAGCTGCCGAGCAAATATTTCAGAATCATAGGCTTAGCCGCAGATATTTGAAAACAAATGCTTTGCGCGTCTCGGTTTCGGCATTTTCCCCTGTTTTGCCGGTTTTCTTCCGCTGCAATCTGCCATGGAATGCCTCTGATTTGCTGCGGATTGTCCTCGCGCGGCATTTCGGGCGCCATTTTGGGGCGTGATTTACTTCCTCAGCAGGGTTCGCCGGGGGAATCGGACGGGCCGATTTCCGGCGAAAAGCGAGGTGATTTTCCGGCTTAGATACTTCTATTGTGACGAAAGGCGCGAAATAACCGGCAATTTCGGGAAGAATTTTTTGAGGTGGCTGGATGCGAATGGGCGGGGCGGGGGTGGGGCGCGCAGACGAGCACTCATCCGCGGCCCCCGTCGAGGGGGAAGATTTCTCAACACTGGCTGACTTAAGGGGACTGATTTCGTTCCGGCGATGGGGAGCTGACCCCAGGTCGTCGGTCATCCCCGGTCCTCAAGTGCGAGGGACCGGGGGCACCCTCAGCTGAATCAATATCCCTCTGAGATGGCGGCCACCCGCCTTCACACTTTTGAAGATGCTCCCCCTTGCCGGCAGCGGGCTTTGGTGAGGACCGGGAGGCATAGGCCGAAGGTTGCCGGCGGCATCCGATGGGCATGCGTGGCAGAATTGATGGGAACGGGCAGATGGCTTCAAAACAGCCAGGCCAGCAAGGGGCCTGTAAGAAACCAGCCGGCGGCCAGCAACGGGGTAGCAAGGGGCCAGCCAGCGAAGGAGAAGAATGGAACCCAAAACGCCGCCCTCAGCCGCGTCCTCGACGCCGTCCTCAAGCGCGGCCTCGACGCCGCCTTCTACATCGTCCTCAACACCGCACCCGATGCCGCCGGCGACTCCGCCAGCGAGACCGCCCTTCCGGCTGAATCCGCTGGCCATCGTCTTTGCCGCCATTCTGTGTTTTCTGCTCGAAACCGGCTGGTACGCGTATTTCCGCGATCCCTGGCTCGCCGGCATCGGCCGCACCCGCGACTGGCTCATGAACACCGGCGTCAATCCCGCCCTGCAGTACGTGACGGCGCTCGTGGCGCTGGCCGTGATGGCCGCGGTGATGTCCTATTTCCTGCAGCGCACCGGCCGGCAGACGGTGCTGCGCGGCGTTTGGGTCGCCTTTTGGATGTGGCTGGGGGTGGTGGCCACGGTTCTGGCCACCCAGTATGCCTTTGAGGTGCGCACCTGGAGGCTCTACGCCATCAACGCCGGCTTCTGGCTCGTGGACATGATCGTGATGGGGATCATTGTGGGGGCGTGGAAGACGAGGGTCCATGTGTGATGCGCACATCTCCTGACCCCTGATCCCTGAAACCTGGCCCCCGATCACTATTCCGGCGGCGGATAAAACGGCAGCTTCTCATTCTTTTCGTTCGCCCGCCGCACCGTGACGTCATCGAGCAGCAGCGCCGGCGCGAGCACGGTGGTGGGCACGTCGCCAAAATAATTGGTCGCCAGCAGATCTTTTCCCGCCGCCACGACGCCCGAGCGCAGGGCCCGATCGTCGATATCGTCGAGCTCGGCGCCGCGGACCAGTTCGCGCTTCCCATCGAGGCTTATGCGATACAGCAGCCGCGGCGTCTTCGGCCCCAGCGAGGTTTCCACGTAGTAAGCGCTTTGCAGCCCATTTTCCTTGGCCAGCCCCAGTAACTTGCGGTTCAACTCCGGGTCCGAAAGGCCGTTTTCCGCCGACACTTTCATCACGCTCATCCAGGGCCAGGCAGGCCCGGCAATTCCGGCGCGCCCGTGCCCGTTGGACTGCGGAAAATCCTTTACCGGCTCGCGCCCGACGAGGTAATTTTCGAGCCGCCCACTGGAAACGAGCTTCATCGCCTGCGCCGGAACGCCTTCGTCATCGATATCGTATGCGCCCACCAACCCCACGCCGCCATAGCTTTTCAATCCCGGATCGTCAACGACGTTCATGAATTCCGGCAAAACCCGCGTTTGGTAGCTGGAAGCAAAGGCCCCGATGGTGCGGGCCTCGGCGCCTAACGGCGGCCGGGCCGCCGTCACCGCGGTTCCCAACAGCAACCGCACCATATCGTCGGCCGCGTCCGCGCTCAACAACACCGGGCCGTGATACTCCTCCTGAACCAGCGGCGCCGTGCGCAAAGCTTCGAGCGAGGCAATCAGCGCCGCCGCGTGCCGAGCCATGGTCTGGGGCGAATCCAGATCCTTAAGCGCGTCTGCCGTCGACGCATAGGAGCGGTCCAGCCGCATACCATCCGCGGCCTGCGCGCCCACGGCAATGCTCTCCCGGTAGATGGCTTCCGCCTTGCGCACCATGGTTCCCTCGCTGGTCACCAGCCAAGCCGTCGTGGCCTGCGCATGAAAATCCGCGGTCGAATATTCGATATCCGAAACGGCAGCTTTGAGCGACGCATCCGTCCGGTAAATCCCGCTCGCCTGGGCCACGCGATGGGCCCACGCCGCCTCATCGAGATCTAAGCTTGCCGGGGCGGTCAGGGAAACGATCGCCTTCTCGTGGCTGAAGTCGTCGGCCTGCGGCGGGGTCTGCACCTGTTTGAGCGCAGCCTGCTTTTGCGCGTAGGCCACCAGGGCGTTCTTATAGGCGCGATCCGTCGCGTCCCACAACGCGGAGCGAATGGCAATGGGATCGTCGTCTAGCGCAGCGATGACCAGCGACCCATCGCCGCGTCCGCCGGAGCTGTCGGTTTTGTAGTCGCCCACCCGCACCGTCACCCGCGCCACGCGCTGGCGCACGCGATCCGAGCCCTCGCTCGCCCCAAACTCCGCGCGCGTCGAGTAGTCGTCCACCTGCTCAATGCGGTACTGGATGAAGAA